>CAZRXJ010000066.1:0-7945 GCA_964604025.1 uncultured Saprospiraceae bacterium
CATAGAATAAGTTATCTATTTTTTTACTCTGCATCTTCGGCTTGAGAAAAGCCGTCTGCATGAGCGTGTTAGCTAATCCATATGCATTGCCTTTATAAGAATTGTAGACACTTTTGAAGTCTTCTATGCAGAACGATCTTTTGAAAATGATATGATCAGTGATGTTCACTCCTATTCTTTGGTTAAGTCTTGCTACTAAGGTATTAAAAACAGTTTCTCTTTTCGATACATCATCTTTAATACCTGCAGAAAGCGGTATCAGAAAAAAAAGATTCTCCTGCCCTGATGGCGCTACAGTAGAATCAGTCTTACTAGGGCAGCATACATAAAACAAAGGTTGATCAGGCCATTCATATGTATCATATATCTGTCGAGCATGATGATCAAAGTCAGTATCAAAAAATAAATTGTGATGACTTAGTCCCTCCAATTTGATGTCTAGACCGATATAAAATAAAAGGGATGAAGGCGCCATCTCCCGTTTATCCCAATATGACTCATCATATGACCTATGTGATGGCGGTATTAATACTTGCTCTGTATGATGATAATCCGCACTCGAAATAACTGCATCGGGTTGATATATCGCTTGGGCTGTTGTGACAGTTGATATTTTATCTTTATCAACCTCAATGCTTGTTGCTGGTTCATTTAGCCTTATTTCTACTCCTAGGTCTGTAGCAATCTTTAACATGGCTTCTGGGATCTTTACCATACCTCCTTGTGGATACCACGTACCAAGTTTTATATCTGCATAGTTCATCAGACTATACAGCGCTGGTGTATTCTGTGGTTTTGCTCCTAAAAACAAAACTGGAAATTCTAATAACTTGATAAGCTTAGGATTTTGAAATCTAGATCGTATCTCTTTGGATATACTCTTAAAGAGATCCATCTTAAAGAAGTTACTTACGATCTTCCACTCCATGAATTCTAAAATAGAAAGAGAAGGTTTATGTACGAACTCTGTCATACCCACTTCATACTTGTAAGCTCCATCGGCTAAAAACTTATCTAGTTGTTTACTGCTTCCTGCTTCATATTGCTCGAATAGGATGCTCAATTCCTCGTAGGATGCAGGTACTGAAAAGATGTCACCGTCACTAAAAAAGACTTGATATGATGGGTCTAGTCTTTCTAAAGTGTAGAAATCTGAAGTGGTATATCCAAAAGATTGATAGAATCGTTCAAAGACATCAGGCATCCAATACCATGAAGGACCCATATCAAATGTAAACCCTTGTTCTTCAAAGGATCTGCAACGACCCCCGACTGAATCATTTTTCTCTAATAGGGTAACCTTAATACCTTTTTTAGCCAAAAAACAAGCCGCAGACATGCCTGCAAATCCTCCTCCGATGACAACGACTTCTTTCATAAAATGACATTATAGGACGTAAATTAGAAAAGCCTCGGAATGTTTCCACACCGAGGCTTTATATTCTTTAACAAAGGGAAACGTTATTTGCCCCCGTCTAATTCATCTTGTAACTTTTTTAGTCCATCCCAATCACCAGTTGCCGCAAGACCAGCTTGCTTTGGCCATGTACCAGGATTGTGCATTCTGTATCTAGATCCCGCTGCATCCAGTATCTCCTGCAATCTAGACACCTCTGTCGCCGCAAGCTGTGCAAAGGTTGTAATACCGCCACCATTGAGCTTTTCTGCAATCTTAGGTCCTATTCCTTCTATCTTCTTAAGATCGTCTGGCTTCGCATCCGCTTTAGGCGCAGGCACTGTCTCGACTACTTCCTCTACTTCTGTCACTTCTTCTTCTACCTCTGTCACTTCCTCTTCTACCTCAGTAACTTCTTCTACTACTTCTTCTACCTCTGTTACTTCTTCCACAATCTCTTCAGTCTCTTCTACTTTTGCTACAGGCTCTTCTTTCTTAACGGGCTGTGCAGCTTTCAAAGCAGCTGCTTCATCTTCTTGTGCCGCAAGTTGATCCTTCAACTGTGAGAAAACATCAAGTTCTCCAAGTGTTGTCTTTTCTAACTTGGACTTCTGAGTTTGAATGCTCTTTCTTGTAGACTTGACTTCTTCACCACGTGCTCTTCTTACGTCATCATCAGCTTTGCGCTTGATGTCATCTACATATCTTGAATGTGACACTACTATTCTCTTATCATCTCTGTTAAACTCAATCACCTTAACCGTCAACGTTTCGTCTACTTCAGCACTACTGTTATCCTCTTTCTTTATATGTCTAATCGGTGCATATGCTTCTAATCCATATGGTAACTGAACTATTGCTCCTCTATCATCCTTTCTGATGATCGTTACTTCATGATAAGAACCAACTGGGAAGACATTTTCAAAAGTATCCCATGGATTCTCTTCAAGTTGTTTATGACCTAAGGCTAGCTTACGATCTCCCAAATCAATATCAAGAATTGTGATTTCTATATCTTGGCTAACCTTAGTATACTCTGATGGATGATTGAATCTCTTAGTCCAAGACAAGTCTGAGATATGTATCATACCTCCTATGCCTTCTTCTAATTCTACGAATACACCATAAGGTGTCAAGTTCTTCACTTCTCCAGTATGTTTGCTTCCTACAGGGAACTTTTGCAAGATATTAGCCCAAGGATCTTCTGACAATTGCTTGATACTAAGAGACATCTTACGTTCTTCTCTATCTATCGTCACCACTTTAGCTTCGTACTCGGTACCAAGGTCAAAGAAATCTCTTGCATTGACTGGCTGTGTACTCCAATTCACTTCAGATACGTGGATCAGGCCTTCAACACCAGGAATTATCTCCAAGAATGCACCATAGTCTTCGATATTCACTATCTGGCCTTTGACGATTGATCCTTCTTTTATATCTGCTGAAAGAACATCCCAAGGATGTGGTTGAAGTTGTTTTAATCCTAATGATATTCTTCTCTTGTTCTCATCAAAGTCAAGTACAACAACATTGATCTTCTGATTCAACTCAAGGATCTCATTAGGATGGTTGATTCTACCCCATGATATATCTGTGATATAAAGAAGACCATCGACACCACCAAGATCCATAAATGCTCCAAAGTCTGTAATGTTCTTCACTATACCTTCTAACACCTGACCTTTCTCAAGACCTGCGATGATATGTTCTCTTTGTTCTGCAAGATCTGATTCGATAAGTGCTTTGTGCGATACAACAGCATTCTTAATCGCCTCATTTATCTTAACAACCTTGAACTCCATAGTCTTACCCACATATGAATCATAATCCACAATAGGTTTGATATCTATCTGAGACCCAGGTAAGAATGTCTCTAGGCCACTACAATCAACTATAAGACCACCCTTTGTCTTACTTACCACGGTACCTTTAATGATGGTACCATTTTGATACGAGTCAACGATGTTTTCCCAAGCCTTTAATAACTTGGCTTTTCTTCTTGATAGAACGAGCTGTCCTTTGTCGTCCTCGGTCATCTCTACATAGACATGTACTTCATCTCCGATAGCCAAGTCTGGCATATCTCTAAACTCGGATGCAGATACAAGTCCATCCGACTTATGATTGATATCAAGAACCACATCACCTGCACTGAAAGCTGTAACCTTCCCTAAGACAAGGACATTTTCATTGAGTGTTTCTAAAGAGCGCTCATAGTCCGTAATGAACTGTGCCGTTTCTTCTTCAGTATATTTGTTTATTCTTTGCTTCCCTATCGTCCAATCAAAATCATCATGAGGACTATCATCAGGAGATGGATTAACAGGAAGTTGTTCTTCTATTTCTGCTTTTTCTTCAGCAGTGTCTCCCGATAGTTCAGTTGCAACTTCTTCTTTAGGAGTTTCTGTTACGACTTCGGTGGTCGTTTCTTCTGCAGTGACTACTTCTTCAGTAGTTTGCTCTTCTTGTGGTTCAAGATTCTTATCGTCAGCCATGGCGTAAGATCAGGTTTGTATTTCGAGAACTATTTCCCGAAAGGATTAGTAAAAAAATTTTGGAGCGCAAATGTATGGTTATTTTATGTAAAAATCTAAGGCTTGCGCCAAATGCTAAAAGTCAACATTCAGGGCATATATGTTACTATATTTGAGCTAAGTAAACCAGCTATTATAAAGAGATGAGTGATTCAAGACCTTGGCTAAAGAACTACCCTAAAGGAGTACCTGCTAACATTGATGAAAGTCAATATGCGACCCTTGTAGATTACATTAAGGATAAGAGTACTGCTTTTGCTAAGCGGCCAGCATTCTCTTGCATGGGAAAGACAATGACTTATAAAGAGATCGATGCGTTATCTGATCAGATGGGTGCCTATCTTAATTATCGTGGTCTTCAACCTGGAGATCATGTAGCCTTGATGATGCCTAATCTGTTACAGTATCCGATAGCATTGTTTGGATGTGTAAAAGCAGGTCTCACTATTGTAAATACCAATCCTCTTTATACACCTAGAGAGATGGAACATCAATTTGTCGATAGTGAAGTGAAGGCAATTATTATAGCTGAAAACTTCTGTTCCAATTTAGAAAAAATACTTCCTAAGACACAGATAAAGACAATCATCACTACTTCTATCGGTGAGATGCTCGGCAGTGTAAAAGGTATGCTTGTAGATACAGCGATCAAACATGTCAAGCGCATGGTACCGTCTTATGAGCTGGCCAATACTGTAAAATTCAAAGAAGCTCTTAAGCAAGGCAAGAAATTCAAACTGCCAAAATTTGAAAATGATCCTGAAAGAGTTGTCGTGCTTCAATATACAGGAGGCACAACCGGTGTAAGCAAAGGTGCTATGCTTACCAATAAAAACTTGGTAGCCAACATGCTCCAGTTAAAAGCATTTATGGACCCTTATATCGAAGGAGATGGTTCGGACCAAGTAGTCTTGTGTCCACTTCCGTTATATCATATCTATGCATTCACTTGCAATTGTCTTGCGATGATGAGTCATGGCGCTCATAACATATTAGTGACTAATCCACGTGACATAGATTCATTGGTCAAAGAATTTACAAAGTATAAGATCACAGGCATGACAGGGGTGAACACTTTGTACAATGCCCTGAATAACAATGAAGATTTTAAGGCCCTTGACTTTTCGAAACTCACCCAATCAAGTGCAGGAGGGACAGCGCTTCAAAAAAAGGTCGCTGATGAATGGGAAGCAATTACAGGTTCGCAATTGTCAGAAGGTTATGGCATGACAGAAGCTTCTCCAGTGGTGACTAGTAATCCAAGAGATGATATACGACAGGGGACTATAGGTGTACCGATACCTTCAACCGATGTGAGAATAGTAGATGATTCTGGAAACCCATTGCCTGTTGGATCTGTCGGCGAACTACAAGTTAAAGGACCTCAAGTAATGAAGGGATATTATAATCGTCCAGAGGCTACGGCTAAAACAATCACACCTGAAGGGTGGCTCAATACTGGAGATATTGCATCTATGGATGAAGAAGGATACTTCAAGATTGTCGATCGCAAGAAGGACATGATACTTGTGTCTGGATTCAATGTATATCCTAATGAGATCGAAGATGTTGTATCAAGACATGTAAAGATAGATGAAGTTGCAGCTATTGGAATACCTGATGATAAGTCTGGAGAAGTGGTTAAAATATTCGTGACGCTTAAGGATAGTACACTAAAGAAAGATGAGCTAAAAGCATATTGTAAAGAACAGTTAACTGGTTATAAGGTACCCAAGCATATAGAATATGTCAAAGAACTTCCTAAGTCTACAGTAGGTAAAATATTGCGAAGAGAACTTAGAGATAAGGAGTTACTAAAACAGTAGTTTTTGTTCCAAATAATAATTGATTGGAAAAAGAAAAGTATGTTGCTAAGACCATGTCTGGTCTTGAAGAATTGTTGGTTCAAGAGATAATACAATTTGGAGGATCTGATATTAACATACTCCATAGAGCTGTCTCATTTGAGGCAGATCTAGAAGGTTTATACAAAATCAACTTGTGGTCTCGGACGGCCTTAAGGGTTATAAAACCTTTTTTAGAATTTAGGGCTCATAACGAAACGGTCTATTACAAAAGATTACGACGGTTTGATTGGACAGAATTATTTGACCTTGATCAGACTTTTAGAATTAATTCTTCTGTCCACTCTGATGTTTATACCCACTCTCAATATGTAGCGCTAAAAACTAAAGATGCAATTGTTGATCAATTCAGAATGGAGTATGATCAAAGAAGACCCAGTATAGATTTAGAAAATCCTGACTTTGTGTTTGATGTGCATTGCAATGGTATAGATTTTATAATCTCCATAGATAGTTCGGGAACATCCCTTCATCGCAGAGGGTATCGACAAAGCATGAGAAAAGCTCCGTTGAATGAGACTTTAGCTGCTGGGATGGTCATGTTGTCTGGCTGGGATCACAAATCCCCATTGTTGGATCCCATGTGTGGCTCAGGGACCATACTAACTGAAGCATATCTCATCGCAAAAAACATACCTCCAAGGTTAGACCGCGAGCAATTTGCTTTTATGAATTGGTCCAACTACGATGAAGAGCTTTGGCAAAAAATCAAAGATGAAGCATATGCCACAATTAATCAGAACCCTATCCAATTATATGGCTGCGATATAGACCATAATCAGATTGATGAGACTTTAGACTTAATCACTTCTTTAAAAATGGATCGTGAAATTAAACTTGAAGCAAAGGATTTTTTTGATGCTGAGGCGCCTACTTTATCGGGTACAATCATTATGAATCCGCCATATGGCATGCGTATAGAAGAGGAGGATATTATGGGTTTCTATAAATTGATCGGAGACACTTTTAAAAAGAGATACCAAGGATGGACCGCTTGGGTATTATCTGGTAACAAAGATGCTATGAAAAATCTAGGCCTGCGCACATCAAAAAAGATCACTTTATATAATGCATCTATAGAATCCAAATATCATAAGTATGAAATGTATAGAGGAACAAAGAAAGTGAAGAAAGGCAATGCGTAGCGATTTTGTCGGTAGCGGCAACTGTCGTACATCAGAAGATCTTAATACTTGAATATCTAAAAAGATTGCTGTTAACTTAGCGGCCGAAAATCATATATATGAATCGATTGTTGTTCTTATTAGTCCTAGTCAGCATAATCGCCAGCTGCGAATCCAACCTCTATGATGAAACCAAGATAGCTGATCCCAAATATCTGCATGACGCACAGCAAAAGTATAGCGACATCATAGTATATGATATTTTTTCTCCTCCTGTAGCCAGTCGTAACTATGCATATGCAAGTATCGCTGCATACGAAGTGTTATCTCAAAAAGATAGCAGTTATAGGAGCTTGGCTGGGCAGCTGAGACAGTTGAGTGCTATACCTGATGCGCCGACAGAAGAGTACTCAGCAGGTCTTGCCGCTCTGGAAGCTTTTTATCAGACTGCTAAGCACTTTATATTTTCAGAAGCCAAATTGATCACTCACCGAGAAGAAGCATTTAAAAAAATAAAGGAAGAAAGTGGGATATCAGGTTCAATCTTGGAAAGGTCCTTAGCTCATGGTGCAGCAGTATCAGCGCATATACTCAAGTGGGCAGATAGCGATCTGTATAAGCAAACAAGAACATACCCAGATTATTCGATCACTCGTGATCCTGAGAAATGGAAACCTACTCCACCAGGATATGGCAAAGGCATCGAACCTCATTGGAAAGAGATTCGCCCACTTGTTATAGAAAGTGCTGATCAATTTATACCTAAGCCGCCTACTCCATTTGATCTTGATGAGAAAAGTCAGTTTTATAAAGAAACAATTGAGGTGTATGACGTTGTGAACAACGCTGATGATGAACAAAAGGAGATCGCAAGCTTCTGGGATTGTAATCCTTATGCTATCAATGTAGTTGGTCATGTGATGCATGCTACTAAGAAAATAACTCCAGGTGGTCATTGGATGAGTATAGCAGCTATAGCAAGTAGAAAAGTAGATGCCGATCTGATGAAATCTGCTGAAGCATATG
>CAZRXJ010000067.1:0-7928 GCA_964604025.1 uncultured Saprospiraceae bacterium
TCCTGGTGAAGGACCATCTGATCTCATAGTTAATCAAGATTGTGATGAAGAGGTATTACTAAGTTCTCCAAATGATGATTATATCTCTGGTGAGTCTATCATGTATATCACAAATCAGAACATTAATGCAACGAACAGAACAACTCAAGGTTCAAGTTTAATTCTTGACGGCAAGCTTGGTGCAGAACTGGGAGAAGGATTTGAAATAGGTGTTAATGCTAATTTAGAAGTGTATACAAAGGGTTGTCCCGAGTAAAATATTTAATAAGAGAGTGGACTTTTTACTCTCTTATTAAATTTGATTATTCAGGAGTAATATATATTGCAGAAAAAGAATCATAATACCATAAAATTCATTGAACAAGCGAATTTCAGGCCGCCTAGAGATTCAAAATTAAATAATAAAAACTCTATTGGATCTATCTAAATCCGAATAATAGGCTTCTACGCTCTTTACAAAGGCAAGTCGATTATTGAGTTATAATCAACAATTTTGATTTTTACATCGAATGCAAAAATCAAACAAAAAATATCGTACAAATAATACCTACATACAATATCACTCGCGCTTCCCACTATTCCCGCTTTGACAGCGCCTCTTTTCTTTCTGCTACGTTCATTAACTTTCTGCGTAGCTTAAGAATACTGATTAGAATCTCAATCTCATCACTACTACAAAAGACTAAGAACCAATAATGGGAAATTGGAAATCAAATTTATCATGATTTTAGAAAAAATCCCACCAATTTCATCTTTCTATACTTCAAATACCTCGATCTAAAACCCGAGGTTACAAATATTGTGCACCTGACGGTGCTCTTTCTTCTGAATTACTGAAATAAGTATAATTCCCTTTCGTCGATTCTTAAGGTATTTCTAATTTACTTTTTTGACAACAGATAATTGATTGACACTTTCACTATTTGCTTTGACATTTTTGGCTCTTATGTCAATTATATAATCTCCAATAGCATCAGATGTATAAAATGTAATACTTGCCTTTCCTTCATTATCAGTCCGTACAACAGGATTCCAATAAAGTGTATTTCTAAAATCAGGAATCGTTTCCTCTTTTACTTCACTATAAGAAATCGCGTCAAATAACCGTTCTGGTAGCAAGGTCAATATACCTTTCCTAATAGATGATTCTGGAAGATCAAAACTTCTCGCATCTTTTTCAAAAGAAGTAACTTCGATAATGCCATCGAATATTGAGGTATTCAACCAAAACGGCTCCATTATGATCTGAGTGCTTGATATTAATTTGTTGTTAATTTTTAAAAACTTGTCATTGTCAAATACGGGTACTCCATCAACAAGTAGTAAAGGTGGCACTTCGCGATTGGGAAGACTCCAAGTATTGGCCACTTTCAGTCTTTCTGATCCAAACTTTCCAAGTACTCTTACTTCAGAGACTATCTCAAAATAAAATTCAGGAAGAGGAAAGCGGGTATAGTCATCTAATACGTACTGCTTATCATATGTCCCGTAAAAAGGAAAATTGAAAAATGTGCTATCCTGTTTATAAACAGGTTGCTCCTTAAATGCCGTGTAAGCTTTAGCAATGCTAGCGTTTTCTAATAAAGCATTAGCAAATGGTAACCACTGTTCTTCCAGCATGAAGAGTTCACCTGCGCTTATAGAACTTTCATGATACTCATCATCTATTTCTATTTTTGCCTGATCTTCATATTTTTGCTCTACTTGGACGACGACTTCTTTAGGGCCATATAATTTAGGAAGGATGAATCTGAATCTCCCCTTATCGTCAGTCAATGCACTATACACCAATGCTTTTTCTCCTGGGAAGGCAAGATATACTTTCACATCAGGTATGCCTTCTTCTGTCGACGTGGATAATACTTGACCCGATAGATGCATACCAATAGTCTCAGAAGCATATGTTTTGGTTGGCGTTTGATCTTCAGCTTTAGGAGTATCTAGATCAGCTAATCGAAAGGTCGCACTTCCAAGTGTAACAGATACTGAAAGATCAGTAGAAACCGGTTGAGCATTGTGATCTTTGGCCTCTATATCTAATTGAACTCTTCCTCTTTGATCATATACTTCTTTATTCAACTTTACAGAAACAACAATATCAGCATTGTTATCTTGATGTTTCTGATTAGCAGCTATAGCATGATCTCTTCCTTTAGTCGTTACTATCTGTTGATCAGGATGAAGAACGATGACTGGATGTTTTTCAAATATATCCTCGCCATAGTTGCGCATGGCTTGAGTGTAACTTCGTAGTTGATAGTTTCCAGAATTCAGGTCCTTAGACAGATCCATTGATCCATTTCCAGTTCCATTATTTAATTCTACTTTCACACGTGACATGACTAAACCCGTAGAACCTATGAGTTCTACATAAGCGATCTTACTAAAGTCTGACAATTCACCTTGTTCCTGATCACTTATACAAAGAGCAAACCAGATAGTCTCTCCTGCTATATATAATTGTCTATCTGTGACAATCTTTATTTTTTCTGCCTTTAATGAGAAATTAGAATAGTCATTTGCCTGAGCGTAACTATAATCAGCAGACAAGATGACTAATGTCAATCCTAAAAATAACCACTTGTATGTACTCATTAGATCATTCATTATTATCACTTCTACCAAAAGTCAGGTCTTTGATTAGTGGCATCATTAACAGCACAAGAAGCGCATCTTGGAAGAGTCAATATATAACCTACTGGATTACCAAAAAGAAGATCTCGTTCAAAGTCTGTTAATACAAACGGACCCCTCTCTACCCTATCAAATAAGGTCCTAAAATTCAATGGTATCGTCTGAAGCTCACAACTGGGTCCCCGGTCCGCACCAAATCCTATAGGTACATCTTCTCTATCTATAAATAATCTGCGTTGTGAGATACCTCCTACACCAAAGTATCCAAGCACTGGGCTATCTTCATTTGTCATATTTGTAATATTTCCAAATATCTCATTTGGAATAGGATCAAAGAGACTACCCGTTGTCTGATTGACTTCAAAAATCTTTCTTAAGTTATCAAAATATGCCCTGGATATAGCATATTGATTCACTAGGATACTATATCTGATGAATAGTCTTGGCGTTGAATTGTCAATAAAATTGATATTCAAATCTTTTATCACACTCTCGGTAAGATTTTCTGTTGATTGGACAATTAGTTGTCTGGAAGTCTCGCTTTTCCAGCATCTTAATCCTTCAAAGTCTTCATTAGGTATGTCAAATATAAAATCACTACCTCTTCCTGGTGGACTTCCAAACTCCACTCTAATTCTTGGTGCATGTGGCAATTCAAATTCATAAGTCTCTTCATAGTCCCAACTAAAATATTGAGCATTGTTCTCATCATCACGTGTATCTAAACTTATCTGGGCTCCAAATCGAGGTGGGAGACTGGGATCATTTTGTTCGATCTCAACAAATTCAAAAGATAGATCTTCGATCGGAGGAGAAGCTTGTAGAAACTCCCACGTAGATTCAAATTGTTGACCATCAGGTGTAGATGCTAACATCCTATAACTCTTACCTACTTCTCCTCTAAATTGTAATGGGTCCGTCTCATAGATTCCATCTGCAACTTCAGATAGCGTAGTGCTTCCTCCTTGGTCATCTTCAATTATAACTGTCGCACCCGTCACAAAAGTTGGTTCTGTCTCATCAAATCCAAAAGATCTTGAAAGTATAATTTGTGATGGCATATCTCCATCTGTAAACAAGCCATCTACCACTAGAGTCATCTGAC
Organism: uncultured Saprospiraceae bacterium; assembly: GCA_964604025.1. Lineage (GTDB taxonomy): Bacteria > Bacteroidota > Bacteroidia > Chitinophagales > Saprospiraceae > JAJRXG01. The sequence continues at coordinate 3,740 of CAZRXJ010000067.1, forward strand.
TTTCAGTTATCTCAGGTTCAAATGGCTCAATACAACTGGAGACTAATACTAATACCAAACCCAACAGTATGCCTCCTTTCATTATAAGGTCCTTCATATACCTACTCATCTTGTCATCGCTCATACTCAAAATCTGAAATTGTAAGTAAGCGTTGGAATCGGTCTCCCAAATATCGATAATCTAAATCCTTCAGCATCTGTACCATCACTTACAAAGTAAATTGAGTAGACATTCTTGCGTCCTGTAACATTGTATATAGATAGAGACCATGAACTATGTGCTAACTTATTGCGCTTATGATTACCTTCTATATTAAAAGATATATCCCACCGAAACTGATCCGGCACTCTAAATTCATTGCGTCTCGAAAATTGTAATCGTGTACCATTAGAAAATAAAAACTTGGAGACCGGTACCGTCACTGGACGGCCAGTACTATAGATAAGATTGCTGGACACACTGACTCTTCTTGATATCTTATAATACCCAACAAAACTAAAATCATGAGGCTTGTCAAAGTTAGTTGGAAACCATTCGCCATTGTTTATTTGGTCTTCGGGAAATTCGCCAAGTGATCTAAATCGAGTTCTTGAGAAAGTATAGCTCAACCACCCGTTGAGTTTTCTTCCATTCTTCTTGAGCAGGACTTCTATGCCATATGCTCTACCCTCTCCATTGACGATATCAGTCTCTATATGGTCATTAAGTGCAAGCTCTGCCCCAGCTTTATAGTCGACCATGTTTTGAATCTTTTTGTAATATCCTTCAACTGACAATTCTAATTTGTCATCCATCAAATTCTTAAAGATGCCAAGGCTTATTTGATCTCCTGTTTGTGGCTCTATATATGTATCTGACAACTTCCAAGTTGCTGTTGGCGATACGGTAGCAGAATTGAAGAGCATGCTTAAGTACTGTCTGTTGCGATTAAAAGAAGCCTTAACCGAAGTATTGTCATCTATGCTATATCGTAGCGATGCCCTATACTCTGGACCACCATATTGTTGTACTATCTGTCCACTGCCAAATTCTGTAGTGCCGATGATGTTGCTTTCTAATCGTGGCGCATCCGGTCTATAATTAAAAACTGATCGCGGACCTAAAAAAGAATATAAGGTAAATCTTAATCCACCATATATCGACAACTTGTCAGAGACATCCCACTGATCACTTAAGTATAAGCTACCTTCTATAGCCCGTTCTGTTTCCAATGATATAGGTTGTACGATCGACTCCGAGAGCTTAGGTTCAAAATCACCAGGAGACAGATTATAATTAACCACATTCAAACCAAAGTTAACTTGGTGTTGGTCATTGGGAGCAAGTGAAAAGTGAGCCTTGGCTTCTGAATAATTTATCTTGTAAGAAAGATCAAAGCTCGTTATTGGTTCACGCTCACTGTCTACATTAAATCTATATTGGCTATGAATCAATGATAATGTACCAAACAATCTATCACTAAATGCATGCTGATAATTAGCGATGACATTAAAGTTTTGGTAGGCGAATGTCGTATCACCATTCAGTCTAAAAGCATCATTGCTCACATAAGTAGAGACATCAAGAAAATCATTTTTTGCAACCTTGGTTTTTATTCTTGCGGTGAAGTCTTGGTAATTAGCTTTACTGTTTCTAAATGATGCATTTTGTATCCTTCCCAAAATCCAATCAGAATATGTAGCTCTACCGCTGGCGATGAATGTCGTCTTTTCATTGATCGGGCCTTCTACCGTTACCCTGCTGGTGATAGGACTTATACCACCTCTCAATGTCCACTTTTCATCATTACCTTCTTTCATGTCGATTTCAAGTACGGATGAGATACGACCACCATATTTTACAGGTATACTACTCTTATACAATTCAAATCCCTCTACAACATCAGGGCTAAATGAAGACGAAAATCCAAATAAATGAGAAGCGTTAAAAACAGGTGCACCATTGATCAATATTAGATTTTGATCTGCGCCACCGCCACGTACATTAATACCTGATGAAAACTCTCCAACAGATTGAACTCCAGGAAGAAGTAATGCAGACCTGACAATATCAACTTCACCTAGTAGTGCTGGAAGCTCTTTGATCGCTTCTATACTGAGCGCTTCTACTCCCATCTGAACATTATCAACATTATCTTTTCTATCCGCTCTAACGACGACTTCTTCAAGGTTCATAATTAACTCACCGAGCTCAACATTGAGTTGTCCGCTGGCGTAAAGTTGTATCTTCTTTTTGGTTTCTTTAAGTCCTATACTTTGAAATGACAAATCATATCTCCCTTGTCTCATCGCTAACTCATAGTAACCTGTTGAATCTGTTGTAGTTCCATTTTTTAATTCTTCAACATATAGTATCGCTCCTTCAAGTGGTTCTCCTGTATCTCTGTTGGTTACATAACCACTTAGTGTTACTTGTGGTCTTTGTTCAGGCGAAGCAGGATCTCCGATGATGACCCATGTAGTGCCTATATTTTCTAATTGATCAACGATCCCAGCGGTAGCGTTTGATTGATTTTGAACTTCTTGACCACTATTAACAAATGTTGCAGAATCCACAACTTCAAAAGTTGACTTTACAGACTCGCCAATAGATATGATAACTTGATTAGAAGATGTGATTGTATATTTATAATCTGAACCTTCTAAAGACTCTATCAAGACTGCATTAAGATTAGAAGGCACTTGTGACTGCTTTATCTTCAAATCTTTCACCCATCCAGCAAAGTAGTAGAATTGTAATTGGTGTAGTTGAGATATCTCATCAACAAAATTTTCAAATGACACGCCACTATAGTCCTTATCCAATATCAAGTCTTCATCTACTTGACCAGCAAGATGAACAGATACTGACAACACTATTATAATTAGAATATATAATCTGCTCATGTATTCTAATTAGGGTGATTAGTCTGTAACAACTCGTTGTAATACGAGATCAATTGTAACCATTCAAGTTCCGTAGCCTTGTTCATTCGATCGATATTCTTTCTGATATAAGTAGAGACCGCTTTTTTATATTCGCTCCCAGCTACATTCAACAGTGACTTTTTATTATTGATCTTATAAGCAACACCGTCTTTTATAATTATCTTTTGATTCTTTTTTACAAAGTCATATTTGTTATCTGCTTCGGATAATTCAGTATCTCTTCTGATGAGATAGGTGATCTGATCATCAAATATCAACTCCACAAAATCAGTACCTAATTTGTAATGTTGATATACTCCATGAATGGGATTGATAAACACTCGTCCATCAAAACTAAACTGTTGGATATATGGCTTAACCATCTTGATAAATCCATATCCATACCCTTGCCAATCGATAAGTACCAGTTCGTCATTGTAGGAATCATACCAGATAGGTATCTCATTATACACTTGATCCATATATTGGACAGAACCCAATCTCCAATTGTCTGTGAGATACTGGGTTCCCTTAACATGTCTATAAGTCGGTGTGTATTTTCTACCTTGAAGTAGGTTGTTAATCTCTTGAGGAGGGATGTCTTCTTTATCTATGGATGCTTGTTGCGCATCAAGGCAAGTTATCGAGCAGATCATCCATATAATCAACAACACATATCTATCCACAGCAATCGGCACTTTCATTTTTTGATTTAATGATACCTCGACATATCGCGGCACTTTGATGAAGGAAGGCCAAGGTATTATTTATTCTATCTATTACTAACGCGTCATAGAGACGTTTTGCGCAGATTATTGGGATATTACGTCTTGATACTTTTTAGATAGTACGCTCCAGTCATATTTTTGGACATAATCACTGGACTTCTTAGTATCAAGATAAGCGCTGGACTTGATCACTCGTACTATGTGAGCAAGGAGCATATCATCACTATTGTAAATACATGAAGCATATAACTCCGGATCTACATGTTCAGGATATGAAAGTCGATCAGGCAAGATAGGATAGCATCCAGCCGCAATAGCTTCTACGATACTGATCCCAAAAAAATCTTGGTGGCTGGTGACCATAAGTATATTGGCCCTGTTGACCCAACTTAGATAATCATCTTTACTTTCTGCATATCCGAAGTGTATGATCTCAGCTGCCAAGCGCTTCTTAGCTGCTGCAAATGTAGGTGGCGACTTCTTATAAGACTTACCAAGGACGATCAAGTCAAATGCCACACCTCTCTCTTTCAGATGTATCAAAGTGTTGAAGA
>CAZRXJ010000068.1:0-7903 GCA_964604025.1 uncultured Saprospiraceae bacterium
GAATTGAAACCCGTCGCCTTGTCCGCCGTCGCCTTCGGTAGTTTTGCTCTGAATTGTACCACACTGGAATTGAAACCTTGCAGATATGACTTATAGTGTAAGGGATCCAGCTCTGAATTGTACCACACTGCTAAAGAAACTCTTCTTCCACCATTCTTACTCTTTTCCCTATATTCGACATCACATGAAAAAGTACAGTATGAAATATCTATTTGGCTTGACTATAACCGCTATGCTATTTTGTTCCTCTTGTGGTCAACAAAAATCATCTAATAAGGTCCTTGTATTAAGCAAGACCGAAGGATTTAGACATGAGTCTATCGAAGCTGGTATCCAGATGTTCAAAGAACTTGGTGACACTGAGGGATTTGAAGTAGATATGACGGAAGATGCGAATGATATCAACGTCCGCAATCTTCAACAATACAAAGTGGTTGTTTTTCTAAATACGACGGGAGACATATTTGACGAAAGTCAACAGATAGATTTTCAACGTTTTATACAAGCAGGCGGTGGATATCTGGGTATCCATGCTGCAGCGGATACAGAGTATGAATGGCCTTGGTATGGTAAGCTTGTCGGGGGATACTTCAATGGACACCCCAATGGTCCCAATGTCCGAGATGGTTCTCTTGACAAGACAAAGCATGCACATGCAAGTACTGCTCACCTCCCTGATCGATGGGATAGAACTGACGAATGGTATAACTACAAATCACTCAATCCAGATATAACATCTGTTCTCAATCTTGATGAGACTTCTTATGAAGGCGGCACTAATGGCGAATATCATCCCATGGCTTGGTATCATGAGTACGATGGTGGTCGAGCATATTATACTGGTGGCGGACATACAGATGAGTCTTATAGTGACGATAACTTTAGAAAGCATATCATAGGTGCTCTTGATTGGGCGATGGGAGATAAGAAAGCTGTAGACTTCAATAAGTCAACTGTGATGCCTGAAGAAAATCGGTTTGTCAAAAACGAACTGGATAGCTACTTCAACGAGCCCATGGAGTTAGACTTGCTCCCTGATGGTCGTATTGTATTCATAGAAAGAAAGGGTGCCATCAAAGTGTATGATCCAAGTACGGAATCAACTAAGACGGTTACTTCTATAGATGTTTATAGCGGCGAAGAAGATGGTCTCATTGGCATGGCCATCGATCCTAATTATAGAGATACGAAGCACATCTTTCTATGTTACTCTCATCCTACTGAAGTAAAGCAGAATATCTCGAGATTCACTTTTGACCCAGACGCAAGTTCATCAGAACTTGTACTTCAAGATGAGGTCTTGATCTTTGATGTTCCTACACAGCGCGAAGAATGTTGTCACAGTGGTGGATCTATAGAGTTCGATCACAACGGGTACTTATGGGCTTCATTTGGTGACAACACTAATCCACATCAATCTGCAGGTCATAGTCCATCTGATGAACGTGTTGGAAGAGGGCCATTTGATGCGCAAAAATCCTCAGCTAATACCAATGATCTCCGAGGAAAGATAGTACGTATAAAAGTTAACGCAGATGGTACTTATGATATCCCTGACGGAAATCTTTTTCCTAAAGATGGCTCTCAAGGACGTCCTGAAATCTATGTGATGGGTTGTCGCAATCCATTTAGATTTTCGATAGATCCAGAGACTAATTATGTCTATTGGGGAGAGGTCGGACCAGATGCAAGAGATGATACTAAAGGTCGTGGTCCTAGAGGATATGACGAGATGAATCAAGCTAAAGGCCCTGGTTTCTTTGGTTGGCCTTTGTTCATAGGAGATAATAAACCCTACAATGAATGGGATTTTACCAACGATACTTCTGGTGATCGATATGATCCTGCCAGACCAATCAATAACTCTCCTAACAATACTGGATCTCAAGTATTGCCTCCAGCTCAAAAGGCAATGATCTGGTATCCTTATGCCAAGTCTGAAGAGTTTCCACTAGTCGGATCTGGCGGTCGTAATGCCATGGCAGGGCCTGTGTATCATGCAGATAGATATCCAGACAACCCTAACCGATTTCCAGATTACTATGATGACAAAGTGTTCTTATATGATTGGATGAGAGGATGGATGATTGCTGTGACGCTTGATGACAATGGTGACATGGTTTCTATGGAGCCTTTTATGCCATCTACCAAATGGAATAATCTCATGGATGTTGTTATGGGTCCAGAAGGTGATTTTTATACATTAGAATATGGTTCTGGTTGGTTCTCTGCTAATGAAAATGCCATACTAAGTCATATCACATATAATCCGGGGAATCGTCTCCCTCAAGCAAAGATGAAAGTTAATGAGACTGCTCAAGCGATTCCATTTACGGTTCAATTTGATGCTTCCGAGTCTACAGATTCAGACGGAGACGACTTGACATACGCTTGGGATTTTGGTGATGGTAGTACTGGAACAGGGCCAACACCTGAACATACTTATACAACTTCAGGTACATATACAGCACAAGTGACGACCAAAGACAAAGCAGGAAGTACATCTACTGCTCAAGTGAAGATCCTTGCGGGAAATACACCTCCAGAAGTCAATATAGCGCTACAGGGAAATCAAAACTTTTACTTCCCTGGTCAACCACTCAGTTATGAAGTCGTGGCATCTGATGTAGAAGATGGAGATATAGATCCCAGTAGTATCGCGTTGAGTGTTGACTACTTGGAGATGGGTCATGATCTAACTTCTATCGCTCAAGGGCATATGGCACTTTCAGAATTAAAGTCAGGTCATCCTGGACAACTATTGATGAGCAAATCAGATTGTGTCAGTTGTCATAAAGTAGAAGGAAAATCTATCGGACCAAGCTATACTGAGATCAGTACAAAGTACAACAACATGCAGTGGCGCCAAAGTACTGCAGTGAACTATCTAACAGAAAAAATTATAAAAGGTGGTGGAGGCGTATGGGGAGAAACTGCAATGGCTGCACATCCAGATATCAAACCCAAAGATGCGGCAACAATGGCTAACTATATCATGTCACTGGGGCAAGAAGAAGAAAAGTTAGCGCTCCCTACTTCTGGTACTTACACACTTGAAGTACCTAAAGGCAAGAAGCCAGGAGGCAAGTTTGTCTTAATGGCATCTTATACAGACAAAGGTGCAGATGGGATAGAGTCACTTAGAACTTTCTCCAATGTCGTCCTTCGTGATGCGACAATGTCAGCTATAGATTATGCCCTTGCGGAAAATGCTACAAATATGAAGATCACAGCTGAGATGGTTCCTGGACTTGAAGAGCCATTTGACATAGTCATCTGTAATGATGGTGCTCATCTCGAATATGAAGGAATAGATCTTACAGGTATAGGACAAGTGGTAATGGCTGCAAGTGCTCCAGCCATGTTTGCGTCAGGAGGTACATTTGATATCTACTTAGATGACATTAACAGTGATGCGATCTACAGTGGAACTATCAATACTACAATGCAGATGGCCAGTGCAGAGACATTTGTCATCCCACTTGATGGTCAATCTGGCGTACACAAATTCATAGCAGTTTATAAAAGCGCAAAGGAAGGATCTCCAGTGGGCACACTGATGAGTTGGACATTTGTGCCATGATTAGACTTTATAATTCTTTTTGTTGTGGCGTGATAAGTTGATATTTAGGTTACCCCTTAAGATTAGAAACAAATTATAAAAGTACTCAACGAAAATCACATATGGATTGAAGAACCAATTATTCTTCAATCCATATATGACACGAATGCAAGAGTTCAAAAGTCACTGATCTATCCAATTTCATAGGTCTCTATGGAACAAATATTCTCTCAGCGATTTGTGTCTCATTGTTACTTATAAGTACTACAAGGATACCTTTCTCCTGCAAGATTGGACTAACTCTTGAATGCTCTTTGGTGAGTTTACCTTTGTAGATCTGCTGCCCTAGAAGATTTGTAATGCTGACATCATATTCCGAGTTTGGATCACTCATCTCTATATAGAGGTCACTGACAACAGGATTAGGATATATCGAAAATAAATCTTCATTAGTCTCTAACTTCTCAATGGTCAGCCTCAACTTATTATCTATAAAGTCTTCATCTATCAATTCATTGTGATAAGTCTCATCTAACAGTAATAAGTCACTCAATCGCCCGGAAGTTTTAGCTTTGAATGTAAAAGACAATTCTAATTGATCAGAAGGTTTTTCGGGTAAGTATAAGACAGTTGTCTCTGACTCTATTTGCTCATTAGTACTTATCGAATGTTCGTACACACCTGAATTGATATACACAAGCTCAAGAGAAGGATGTTGAAGTCTAAATCCAGCTCCTATGATATCAACATCGTCTCCTGCAAATACAAATGGAACTTCGACTATATCACCTATAGACAGGATCTGATCTTGTATTTTCACGTCGAAATCCAACACTTCAACTTCACTCTTATGAAACTCAGAAACTGCTTCCGATAAATTTCCATATTGAAATAATTCAAACTCCAGCGATTCAATTCCCTCTACATCAGCTCTATCGAAAGTAAAACTGTTGTATGAATTTATGAAGTCAAATTTGTCTAAATTATCAAGATCCTCATTTCGCTCTACAATAAAAGGCTGGCCCATCAAAGGGTCAAGTGAAAGACCTATGATAGACTTACGCAGACCATTCAAATCCTTTGTTGTTACGCTACCACTTCTATCAACATCGGAAGCGATATCTACTACGGGACCAAATAGTTCTGTGATTAATACTCTATACAATAAAACAATATCTAAAGTAGATATATTATTAAGTGGATTATTATTAGGCACTACTTCTATGACATTATCATCTTCTAAAAGGTCATTAAAATCAAAGGTGAAAGTTCCACTTCCGTCATGTGGTATTATTTCGCCATTCAAAGTAATAACTGGTTCTAAAGAATTCAAATTTTCAAAATTGGTAATTACGAGATTGATAAACGGAGGTTCAACTAATCTCACATCAGTATCATTACTAAAATGATCTGCTTTTAAAATTGATATATTAACGAACATAAAAACTGCTAATACTAAAATATTTTTCATAACTTTTCTTTTTGATACTTAAAATTGATGTTCAACACCCAGTAGCAATCTAACCATATCATACTTTTCAGATATAGTAGATTCTGATTTGAAATGTGAAAACAGCTCTCGCCGGATTCCAACTTTTGTAATTATAGATGCATGCTCAGAAAGCTTGAGGCCTATGCCTCCATATATGTTAAAAGAGACACCGAGGCTATTTGACAATAGTCCATTGGGATCTTCAGATATATCATATTCTTCATTGTCTTTGAGATGGATCAAGCCTCTACGATTTAACAGAAATGAATAGTCGAGACCCACACCAATTATTGGATTAAAAACTGATCTATCAGGTGCATACTCTAACAAAAGGGGTATTGAGATCTCTTGATACTCAGATATACGACTTCTGATACTTTTAGTTTCAACTATGACATTTCCTTGGCCGAAAACATCTTCGATTCCGTCAGGTCCAATCACTTGCTCAATCAATACATTATCTTGTATAACACTTTCAACTTCCACCAATTCGGATATACTTCTAGAGTTCAATGATTTAAATTGCAATCCAGATACTAGATAAAAGTCTGAGTTTAGTTGATAGCCCACATTGGCAATTACCTCCCAAGAGGTTAATGGGCTTACAGATGAATTTCTTTTCAAAAAAGAAGAAGACTCAGCCACTCCATCGATTCCCGAGATGCCAGTTAAATTTATTGAGTTGATAAGCGCACCAATATGAAGCCCAATCTTCCACCTTGTATCCGAATAAGAATTTTTTCTATAAGCATCTGGCAAAGGAGGTTTAAGGAAATTTGGCTCAAGTGGTTTTATAAAAATATCAAGTAGACTCACTTGCTGATGCGGCTTAATGCTGGCCATCCGAACTATGGTACTTGCAAACTTGGGAAACTTGTTGACAATTTTAGTAGCCCTCCCAGTTAACGCTCTGTAAGAAGATATATGATTTAAATATTCACCCCCTTCAAGAGTCCTACTCTTCTTAATATAATCACCAGAAACATCAACACTTAATTGCTTAGATGCATTACTCCTAATTATAGGTTGAACATCCGACTTGCCAGCATCTAAACTCAATTGGGCTCGAACTGGATCTGATATATTGGGCTTATGATCAATCTGCAATTCTAAAGATTCATCAGATATAACATCCGTCAAGTTAACATCCACTATATTCTGATTGCCAGATCCAATACCTGTTCCTACCGTTGAATTTTTATCATTTGCAATAATGTCAGCCTTATCATTCAACGCAATTGCAAGTTCTGAACCATCATCCTCCCAATTATTGTAAATACTTACAGCGCCCATCAGCACAACAAACAACGTTCCAATGAATATCCAAATAGGAATAGTTCTTCTTTTTTTCTTATCCAACTCTCTTGATACATCTTGCCATAGTAATTCTGTATCCACATCTTCTTCATGAGCATGCCCTAAGTCCGAAAGTCGATTTTCAATATTTCTTAAATCCATAACTATAATATAAATGCTGAAGTACTAAGCAGCGCCCTCAATTCTTTACGGGCATTAGAAAGGTGAGCCCGCGAGGTACTTTCTTTAATTTTTAAAATTGCTCCAATTTCCTCATGATTTAATCCATCAATGATGTTCATAACAAATACATCTCTTTTAGGGCGACTTATTGTATTTACAAGTTTCATAAGGTCATCATACTGAAGTTGATCAATAGCGTCAGGTGAGTAGTCAACAGAATCTGGTAGGTCCTTGAAGTAATCCAATCTTGAATCTTTTCTATACTCTTTATAACACTTCGATATTGCAATTCTCGCCATCCATCCCTTCAATAAACCTCGCTCTTCATATTGGTCCAAACTATTGAATATTTGAATCCAAGTTTCCTGTAGAACATCATGTGCCGCATTGCTCCTACTACAGTATCTCTTAATAACAGCTAACAAGTAACCGGCATACTTTTCTAAAAGTCTCAGTTGACTTTTACGATCGTTTTTTCGACAGCCAATTATAATATCAATATCCTCGTCGCTCAATCCTTTTATTTTAATCTTCTTGCTATAAAAGAACCATCAATCTCATCATTAGTACCTACTTCGGTTGCTGTAAAAGTACCTTCTATTGTCTGATCAATATTTTCGTATTTATCAATCTCTACTACTCCTTCATAGTGCGTCCCACTAAAAAATATTCTTACATCAAATGTCCCTTCAGAAAAACCATCAAAACCCACAACAAGAGTGAGTTCAGAATTCTCAAGAGTTATTAAAGTCTCTTCCTTGTTTTGTCTAGCGATGCAGCCTTCATTTGCAATACCGTCAACTTCAAAAAAACTTGTTGCTGTGTTGTCTGAACAAAGAGTTACATCTACGTCATTTACTCCAGGCGTCAATGAGTTCAATGGTACTTCTTGTATAACTCGGTTCGATGCGTCAAAAAACATAAGATTACTTCTTGATATGTCAACACATTCATCTACAACTATTTCATAGCTGCCGTTGAAGGTTTCTGATTTATTAAAGCGATATGTATTTGACACACCTGCCATGATGTCGTTCGTTAATGGGTTACCTCCACAATCTTTAAAATCTCCTCTGACTGTATATGAAATACTGCTTTGTTCAACACCGATTGAAACTTCTTGATTAGGTATAGAAGAAGTGAATATGCTCTGTTTGTGCTTTTCTATCAAACAATAACTATAGACTGTAAGGCTCAACTCCGTATCAGATGGAGCAGAAACACATATCTGCTCATTATATCGAACATCGCCATGACCAAAAAATGACAAACCATCACTCAATATGAATAGATCATCTGAAGGAGGCGGACCATTTAACGCCGAGAAATCCAAACAAAGTTCAATAGCATCATCAGCAACACCAATAGAC
>CAZRXJ010000069.1:0-7835 GCA_964604025.1 uncultured Saprospiraceae bacterium
TGAGCGATTATGATGAACTTGCATCTTATGTGTCAAAGCAAACCATGGGTTATGCTTTTGCGATGAGATATCTAAAAGTAAATCCTCGCAAATCACTTGAATCATGAAGAAAACAAGTGAGACTATAAAGGGGTTTTCAAAACTTAGCAAGAAAGAAAAAATAGATTGGGTCGCCGATAACTTTCATTCTGATCCGAAAGCGATGAAGACGTTGCTTGCTAGCTGTTGTCACAGTGATGAAGCGCAGCAAAGATTACTGGATGGTTTTAGTGAGAATACTCTTTCTAATTTTCCTATGCCCTACTCTATAGCTCCTAACTTTGTAATTAACGATCGAGTCTATGCTGTACCGATGGTTATAGAAGAGAGTTCTGTTGTAGCTGCCGCATCTGCCGCTGCCAAATATTGGCAAGAAAGAGGCGGCTTTAAAGCTAATATAAGAAGTACAACTAAGATAGGTCAGATACATCTTACGTGTGATCAAGATGAGGCAATACTCCGACAGTTCTTTGTATCCAATAAAGAGCTATTCCAAAGAAGTTGTGATGACTTGCTTTCTAATATGGAGCAGAGAGGTGGCGGTCTGCTTGATGCAGAGTTGATTTCATTTGAAGAAGAACCTGATTATTATCAGATACGCATGTCATTTGAGACTTGTGATTCTATGGGTGCTAACTTTATAAATAGTGTGCTTGAAAGATTTGCTAAAACATTAGCAGACTTTTATCAAAAAACTTACAAAGATCTTAGTAAGCTTCAGATTGTGATGTGCATACTTTCTAATTATACACCTGATAGCATCGTCAGAAGTGAGGTATCGTGTCCTATCGAGAAACTAAGTAAGACCAATGACCTAAGTGCTGTTCAATTTGCTTACAAATTTGAAAAGGCAATCAGGATAGCACATATAGATCCTTATCGAGCCACCACACATAACAAAGGAATATACAATGGTATAGATGCAGTTGTATTAGCCACTGGCAATGACTTTAGAGCAGTAGAAGCTTGTGGTCATACTTATGCAAGTCGAGATGGTCAGTATCGATCACTCAGTCATTGTGAGGTTAAAGATGGGATATTTCGATTTTGGATAGAAGTACCTATGTCTTTAGGTACGGTAGGTGGTCTAACTAAACTTCACCCTCTTGCCAAAACTTCACTAGATATACTTGGACAGCCTTCGGCATCTGAACTTATGAAAATAACTGCCTCTGTCGGATTAGCACAAAACTTTGGAGCAGTAAGATCCCTTATATCAACAGGCATCCAAAAAGGTCATATGAAAATGCATCTGTCCAATGTGCTTCATCAGTTAATGGCCACTGAACTAGAATTCAAATTGGCATTTGCCTACTTCAAAGACAAAATAGTATCACACAGCGCAGTCAGGGAGTTTTTAGTTGCCTTGAGGACGATTGAACCTGTAGTGAGGAAGGTCAATAAAAATGATTTTAACCACTAAATTTTCGTTCGCCAAAAAAGTTTTAACTTTTTCATATTAAATTTATTCTAATACATTTTATTATTTCTATCTTCGTTGACGGTTAGAGAGAATTTGTGCCAAAGAAATTATATCGAGGAAACGGAAAGCTTTTACTCTTTGGAGAGTATGCTGTATTAGACGGAGCGAAAGCCCTGGCTATACCTACAGAAAGAGGACAGACACTTGAGGTAAAACCTCATCGTGGATCTGATCTCATATGGGAGGCATACGATGTTAATGGAGAGCCATGGTTTGAGGCACAGATATCTTTATATGACTTCTCCTCCATACGAACATCAGACGATAAGACTTCAAAATTTATACAAAAACTATTAAAGGGAGCCGTTCGGTACAACACAGAATTTCTCAACAATTGGAATGGCTTCAAGGTCATCAATCGTTTGGAGTTCTCTCGTCATTGGGGTCTGGGTAGTAGTAGTAGTGTAATAGGCAATGTTGCCCAATGGGCTGATGTAAATCCATTTCATTTGCATTTTTACGTAAGTAATGGGAGTGGATACGATATAGCATGTACTGGAGCAAATGGACCACTTACTTATCAGTTGCTGGAAGATCAGCTTAGTTATGAAGAGATAGACTTCGAGCCAGGTTGCTTGGACAATATCTACTTTGTATATCTGGGTAATAAACAGAGTTCGGGCGATGCCATCATACATTATACGCAACGGGCGAAGAAAAGAAAAGCTATAGCTAAGCAGATATCTGTGGTAACAGATAAAGCGCTTAAATGTAAGGGTCTTAATGCTCTTCGTGCAATAATGGATGAACACGAAAATATCATCTCTACTGAGTTGAATATGCAGAAAATCAAAGACAAGCACTTTGCTGACTTTGACGGATCAATAAAATCACTCGGTGCTTGGGGAGGAGATTTTTGTATGGTAGCTACGGACCAATCTGCAATAGAAGTCAATGCCTACTTCAAGAATAAAGGGCTTGATACTGTCATCAGCTATGATGAGATGTGCTTGTCATTTAAACCTCAAATGGAAAAGGCGGTTGTAGCGTAATCTGCCATTCAATCAATATCTTATATCGTTAGTCTACATTGATCGCATATCTGTCAATTAACAGCTATGCCAGATCGAAGTATCCAATAGATTATGTTTTAATAAGTTATATTGGTGAATCGAAAGAGAGATATGTCATTTAGTAATGCCCAAGTCGATATCAGCAATATTCCCTTAATAGAAGATATTGACTTTCAAGGATTAGACAAGCGGTATCTCACAGCTGAATTAATAGCTGCATTGATCTTCTGGGCCATCATTGGCATTGGTGCATCTGCGCTACTATTCTTCAACCCTGGAGAATTCTCAACGTTAATCATAAGTCTCATTATTGGAGCACTCTTATTGTTGATTATTACTTCGTTCATTATGTTAATCTTAGGATTTAAAAAGAAGTTATACGCAGTTAGAGAAAGGGATATAGTCTATCAATCGGGATTGCTGTGGCGTAAGTTCACCGTACTTCCATACAAGCGCATACAACATGCAGAGGTTCAGCAGGGGCCTATCGATAGACTCTTCGAGTTGAGCAAGCTTAATATATTTACGGCAGGCGGGTCCAGTAGTGATATGAGTATCTCGGGATTAGAAATAAATCAAGCCCAATCTTTAAAACATTTCATCCTCAATCAAACGACCAAGGATGAAGAAGAATGATATCTTCAATCTACCTCAGCGCCAATCCCAATTCGCTATAATATTCATTGTCTTAAGATTTCTAAAAACGCTCTTAAAGCAACTTTGGCCAATCTTACTGGCGCTGGCACTAGGCAGAAGAGGTTCATCGATTTTTGACACTTTCGAGTTAGTCATATCAGGGATCGGCATTATCGGTATCATACCTTCTATAATCGCTTATTATAAATATTACTTCCAGCTTTCTGACAATGAACTAGTTATCAATAAGGGATTATTTAAAAAAGTAAGACTAAATATTCCATTCGAAAGAATACAGTCTGTCAACTTTAGGCAGACATTCATACATCAATTTTTACAAGTTACTGAAGTTGAAATTGAAACCGCTGGATCCTCTGATCAAGAGACTAAGATCGATGCGTTAGACATACCTACTGCAGAACTACTAAGAAAAAGAATCTTAGAGATGAAAGCTCAAGCTTCTTATAAAGTAACAACGACAAAGCAGCAGGTTGAAAAAGAAGTCGAAGAAGAGGTTATATTGAGACTGTCGCAGAGAGATCTGCTAAAAGTAGGACTCGTTCAGAATCACCTAAAACCGATAGGGCTACTACTTGGTTTAATATCGACAGTATACTTTTATTCTTATTCTTTTGATTGGAATCCTAATAATATCAAGCGTGAAATTTTTTCATACATAAAAGACTATAAGAATGTTATGATAGACTATCATAGTCTTGGTTTCGTATCAATAGGGCTGATATTCTTATTAATTATGATGGCCGCTGTACTGTATTCATTGATTACTACACTCTTAAGACATTACAATTTGCACTTCTGGAGATCTGGAGAAAAGTTTCAAGTAGTCCAAGGATTACTTACCAAACAGGAATTTGCAGCTTTGGATAAAAAGATTCAAATTCTAAAATGGGGGCAAAATCCATTTGAAAGATTAATTGGTTTTTATAATATCACCTTTTCACAAGCCAAAAGTGGCGATGACAAAAAAGGGTCGGCAAAATTTAAAATTCCCGGTTGCCAGATGGATCAGATCAATTATGTACAAGAGTCGTGGCTTGGTATTAATGGATTACAATTTGAAGAATACAAGACAGTATCTCCGCATCTATTCTATCATCCTGCCATATATCTAACATTGTTCTTTTCGATTTTTATAGGTCTTTCATTTTTTGCAGGTAATATATTGTTATGTCTTTTTATAATTTGCTCCTATTTATTGAGCATGTATTTCAGTTGGTTGAGTTATAAGAAGAAGAGATATGCATATAACACTTCAGAGCTTTATATCGGAGGTGGCACTATCGGATTAAGGCATGCACTCTTGCCACTATATAAAATCCAAGATGTCAATATACAAGAAAACCCATATCAATGGAGAAGAGGCCTTTCTACACTTATCGTAAATACTGCTGGAGGGGCCATCAAAATCCCTTACATACCAAAGGAAGAGGCTATCTATCTTTTGAATCAATTAGTCTATCGAGTTGAGCGGTCTAAGCAGTCTTGGATGTAGCAACATGGAGTTGGCAGACCAGTTATCTGTTTATGTTCAAAGGCTTTTTGTTATTACCTGGTTTCGAAGAGCCTTTAGTACATCTATCTTTTATAATTGCTTCAAAAGAAGTCCCAGTAGAAATTGAAAAATTAGGCTCTAATTCTATCTGGAGAGGAGCCACAAAATGAACATTAGCACTATCTCGATAGATAGCATCTGCACTAAGCGTGTCCTTAGCGATGATCTCCCAGTGATGGTCATAGATCCCAGATACTTGAACATCTTCTGTACAATCACTTAATGGAAAGTTAGGCGTCACTACGAATAAACCATTAGCAATATCTGTAGCCAGAAGATTGCCAGAAGGTAAATATGGATATGCACCCCAAGAACCCTTTCCCCGATAACGTGTAGCTACTGTATCAGTATCGTAGTATCCTGCTAAAAATGGTTGCGAGGAGTCATCAATTTTAACTATCTGAAGTCCATCTTCATAATAAGATAATACTACAAAGTCATTACCCACGGCAAAGGGATTGTGTGGGATACTACCAGTCTCAGCTAATAATTTAGATTGAAAAGTAGACATCAGAGTTGGGCTTTCGATATCTGACAAATCTGCTATTAAAAGAGGGGTACCAGGAGATTCATCAGACATAATCAGTGTAAGACCATCAACAGTTAAAGCACTACTATGACTATTACCTTGACTAAAAATCTGACCAATCAATGATGGTTCATCTGGTAACATTCTAAAATCATAAATAGCTAATATCCTTGGTACTGGATGAGAACAGTAGGCAGTGTCATTACGGACATATATATCATGTACATAACCATAGTCAGGCAGGAGAACATTTTTGATAAGGCTTGGGGATGTAGGGTCTTGACTCAGGTCTAACACAACAACATCAGCAAGACCTGAAGTGATACCTACAGCATATAATTTGCCTTGAGCGGTATCGATGTATACGTTATGAACATTCTCAAAAAACTCATCAGAGTCGTACACTTTAACGACTTGATCTGGCAGTCCTGATAGGTCAAATATCTCAAGACCAGAATTACAATTTACTTCTGAGACTCCGTAGGCGTAATGACTATAAGTCTTATAATCTCTCCAATCACAAGTACCACCACCTGCTATGCGTGTGACTTCTATAGGAAGGTCTGGATCTGTCACATCAATAAATATGGTGTAATCTAGTGCTCCTACAATCGCATACTCTCTGCCATCAAGGTCTGCATATCCCCATACATCTGAATATGCATGTCCATGAAAGAAGAGCAAGTCGTCGTCATCCCAATTGGATCTTAGCTCAGTATTGAGCGCTTGACCGGTCATCACAGATGTCATATGAAGCATAAACAGTAGTAATATTAATATGACATGATTAAGGTGCTTCATATAGGTAAGTCTAACTCAGAACTAGTATATCTGTCTATTAGTTCTATAAAGTGTCCAATTATACACTTACTTAAGCCATAAAGTATAGTTAAGATCGTTAATCTTTTGTAGACTGAAAGTCTAAAGGGATATATTTATTTTTGAAGTGATTTTTATATCAAATCTTATTAGCTACTACCAACCAGTGAAGTACAGGTACTGATGTTTTACACCTTATAGCACTATCTGTGAAACTCACTAATAGTGTTATCCTGAACATCAAGTCTAATTCTTCAGTTATCAACACAACTATTTAAATCACTTCATTAACATAGTGCCTATGGGCTATTACTTGATCATTTTTACTTTATGCAGTATATATTAGCGTTCATTGTAACCACCTTCTTTGCGTGTACAGTGAGCGGACAGGGGCTCAATTGGGAAAAAGACTCTTGGCAAGACATCTTAACCAAAGCGCAGACCAATGATCAAGTTATCTTCTTAGACTTCTATACAACTTGGTGTCGTCCTTGTATCAAGATGGATAAAGATATCTTTCCAGATAGCACGGTGAGTACTTATTACAATAACACCTTTCTATCAGTCAAGGTCAATGCAGAAGACAATGCACAGGGTACTTCTATAGCCAAGCAGTATGGTGTGACTTCTTATCCGACACTTATATATGTGGACAAATATGGAAAAGAAATCAGCAAGTTCATAGGACTAAAGAATAAGTATGAATTAGTCAATCTAGGTCAAGAAACCATGGATCTTTATGGCCAATATGATTTTCTCAATCAAGTTAAATCGAATGTTAGAGCTGATTATAGTAATGATGAATTGAGTCGCATACTGGAGATAACACGGATACATACTTTTGATGGGAAGGAACACCTTGCTATGAATTATCTCAATAAGATAGAGATCATAAGTGAAGATGATCTGCGACTTGTGATGGGCGAAATATCCAGAATGGACATCTCCTATATCGGAAGACTGGCCCCTCTAACGACATCGTTAAGATATTCTGACATCTATCTAAGAAGAAACAGTCAAGAATGGATCGACTGGAAGAACACAACAGAACAAGCCATCTATGAAAAATTGGAAGCTTTCAAGAAGGCAAATGACCTACCAAAATTCGAACAGGCACTTGAGATTCTAAAAGGTGTCGAAGGGATGAAACCAAGAAGAATAGACAATTTATATCTGGATTTTTATAAACAGAATAATCTAGATCAGTACAAGACTTTTGCCACATATCTAATCAATGAATATATAGTGCCAACAAGACCCGAAGAAGTCAAAAAAGCTGATGAACAGAAGTACAAAATGTTGCAAGAAGAAATCATGAAAGATATGCAAGCTTCATTTGGTTCAGACTTTTCAATCTCAGAGAGCGAGGAAGTATCTTTAACGCCAACCATCGACAGCTTGTCAGAGATCTATACAATATCAAGATCTATCGCAGATCAACTCTTTGAGATAAGTGGCGACTTCTTTGCGTTTTTTGAAGACGACTCAAGTCAAAGAAAAGCTGCATTCTATGCATCTCTTAGTCATAAGTACTTCCCTTATGAGTGGAAGTATTTTGACAATCATATATATATACTAGAAGCAACTGGTAAGACAGTGGAAGCCAAAGAGGTTTTTGAAAAAGCGCGCTCCCTTCCTTGGTATGCTGAGATGAAGCGTTATAAGGCTTCTTTTTGAAAACAACTTGCGATTAGTATAAGAGGCTAGAAGCCATCTTGTTAATAACTGTGTTATGCGTTATTC
>CAZRXJ010000070.1:0-7793 GCA_964604025.1 uncultured Saprospiraceae bacterium
GATGCTCAGAAAGAGAGTTATACAAGGGTATTAAAAGGACATATAGCTATAGATACGGCTGTGTTCCCTGATGGCACAACAGGTGGTATGCTAGACATCTTAGCTCGTCAACACTTATGGAAGAATGGTCAAAATTATGGGCACGGCACTGGGCATGGTGTCGGTTACTTTCTCAATGTTCATGAACCACCACAAGGTATCAGTCCAGGCACTGGATCACGTAATAGAACTGCTATAGAACCGGGCATGCTGACCTCTAACGAACCCGGGTATTATGAAGATGGCGCTTATGGTATCAGAATCGAAAACCTTATCGTCTGTGAAGAGAGTCATCAAGAAGGATATCTAAAGCATCGGCATGTTACCTTGTTTCCGCTTGATACATCTATCATCGTCTATGACATGTTGACTAAGGATGAAGTAAGATGGATCAATGACTATCACGCGCTTGTTGAAGAAAAGTTAATGCCACATTTGTCTGGACCGATAGCAGGATGGATGAGCAAGTCATGCGAACATATCTGAACAATAAATCATAAGTATTTACTCTAAAACCGTACATCAATATCTCAGAAATGTCTTTCTTTGCAGTTCATAACAAAGTTACCATTCATGTCACACGGACCAGAAGAAATTGATTACAAAAAGAAAGGTGGTACAATGGGTTGGGTCGCTGTATATCTCATCATGTTCATCATTATGTTGATCTGGATCTACGGTCAAAACCAGCAGGGTCTTCCCCAATAGTAAATATTGGGCTTAGGACTACGCCCATACCTTACAACCCTCAGAACAGTTCTGGCATATATCAATATTTTCTCTACCCGATCTTAGTTGTGCGCGAAACGAGCGATACTTCTCTGAGTGCCAGATATCTTTAAACGATTGTTTAGTTATATCTCCCATCGGATGTTGACCATCTTTATCAAAACAGCATGGTAATATCTGTCCATCCCAAGTCATCAAAGAAGCATGCCAAAGTTTCCAGCATTCGTTAGTAACTGAGGTCTTTAATTGATATGTGCCTGAGGCATCCTTTTTATATCTGTTATACTTCTCTTGCTCTGGCATCAGCGGATTACCATCCTTGTAATCATAGAGCTGTGCAGTCTTATATTTCACTTCATCAACGCCAAGCTCCTCGGCGAGTTTTCTCGCTTTGTCAATCTGATGTTCATTGGGCCTAACGACTAAGAACTGAAAGATGACATGTGGTGTATTAGACTTCAACTTCTTTTTCCATCTGATAACATTCTTAGTGCCTTGTATCACATTATCCAATGACCCTTCTTTGCGATATTGTTCATATACTTTTTGAGTCGTCCCGTCCAGCGAAATAATCAATCTATCTAATCCAGACTCAACTGTGTCCTTAGCATTTTTATCATTTAGGAAGTGGCCATTGGTGGAGGTGATGGTATATACATTCTTGCGATGTGCATAGTTGACCATCTCCAGAAAAGAAGGATGGATGTAAGGTTCTCCTTGAAAGTAAAATATCAGATACATAAGGTGCCGAGCCATCTCATCTATTGTCTTTTCGAACAATTCATGGGATAATGTGCCCGTAGGTCGAGTAAACGATCTAAGTCCGCTGGGACATTCTGGACATCTAAGGTTACATGCAGTAGTTGGTTCGACCGATAAGGTCATCGGCCGCCCCCAGGGTTGCTGTTGTGGTCTGGCTTTCGCCAAATAATAGGATGACAACAGCTTTAGCGCGTTGACACTTTTATTCAACGTGAGTTTAGAGGAAAATCGTAATACATCTGCCACGTGCATAATGAGTAAATGTAGTTAGAACATTGATGAATGATCTATATCCAAGGGCTGATGTTCTTATGATAGTTAGATTAATAATAATCTCTATAAACTGCGTTCTATTAATCTGTAATTTTACGCTTGAAGAAATATCTCAATGACGCACAACAAGGACGCACAGTTATGGGATGAACTCAGAGCAGGAAAGAAAAGTGCTTTAAAGGTCATCTACGATCAGGAGTTTCAGTATCTATATAATTATGGGCGAAAGATCTTTCAGCGATCAGAATTAGTTGAAGATTGTATACATGATCTATTCGTAGAGATTTGGCAGCGCCATGATACTCTTGGCGGTACAGACTCTATAAGAAGATACTTAGCCACTTCTCTACGTAGAAAGATCATCACAGTAATAAAGAAAGATAGCAAGTCTCAATCCGTAGATTCATTTGATGCGATACCATTTGATGTGGAGCTCGCTATAGATGAAGTGATCATAGCACAAGAGCTCAGTGATGAGCAAGCAGAGCAACTAAAAAGAGCCTTTGAAAAACTAACACCTAAGCAAAAAGAGATCCTCTACCTGAAGTTTTATCAAGGACTCGATTATGAGCAGATCGCTGAAGTATTGAGCATGAAGTATCAGTCTTTGCGCAACGCAGTCAGCCGCGCGATAAAGAATCTGCGAGGTGATATGATCATAGTACTATTGGCACTTAACCATCATACAATCTTGGCACATGATATCCTCTGATCAGATCATAGGAGTCGAAAGACATCACTTTACACAACTTGATTCTACTAACGCAGAAGCGAAGCGACTTCTCGATCAAGGCGAGGTAAAAGAAGGCACGATCATCACATCAGATCTCCAGACGCAAGGTAGAGGGCAATATGGGCGAGTGTGGGAAAGCGAAGTCGGTCTCAATGTTATGATATCAATCATTGTAGCACCAGTATTTGTAAAAGTGACACAACAATTTGCACTTAATATCCTTTCCAGTCTCGCTGTAGCAGATGTGATTAGTGATTATAGTGATGATGTCAAAGTAAAATGGCCCAATGACATCTATGTTAATGATAAAAAGATAGCGGGCATCCTCATTCAGAATTTTATACAAAGCGAAAGGATAAAACATTCGATTATCGGTATAGGTATCAATGTCAATCAACAAGCATGGTCTTCTGATATCTCACATGTTACTTCTCTTAGCATAGAATCAAATCAACAATTAGAAAAAGAAGTGATTATAAAATCACTCTGCAAACAATTAGACAAAAGATATAAGAGACAGTCTTTAGATGTGCAAAGTATGCATGAAGAGTATAAGAACAAATTGTACAAGAAGGACGAGTCATCTATATTTCAATTGGAAGATCAACAATTAGAAGGCAACATCATAGGTATCGATTATCTCGGCAGACTTGTCATAGATCATGGCTCGTCAACACATGCATACAACCATGGTGAAATATCTCAAGTGATTAAAGTAAATTAGAAAAATGAATGCAGCAATATTAACCATCGGTGATGAACTACTCAATGGTCAGACAATCGATACCAACGCAGCGTGGATCGGACAAGAACTTAACTATGTAGGCGTCTCAGTTGCGATTAAGTTGTCAGTAGGTGATGAAGCCCTAGCCATAAGAGATGCACTCGATTATTGTTATCAGCATGCCTCACTGATTATAGTAACAGGAGGTCTAGGTCCTACCAAAGACGATATAACTAAGAAGTGTTTAGCTGATTATTTTTCTGATGAATTAGCATTCGACCAAGCTTCATACGATCGCATAGAAGCATACTTTAATCGTACCAATCGACAACCAACACAAGCTCATAAAGTACAATGTTATATGCCTACCAAGGCAGAACTCATAGCTAACAACAGAGGGACAGCGCCCGGCATGTGGTTTGCAGAAGAAGGAAGATTTTTGCTAAGTATGCCAGGTGTACCATCTGAGATGAAAGGCCTTATGAAGAATGGCGGTATTAAAAAGATAGATGAGATCAATACACATCAGAACATCTATCACTACATCATACAGACTGCTGGTATAGGTGAGACCTATATCGCAGAACAAATAGAAGATATAGTATCTTCATTTCCCTCTTTCTTATCTATCGCATATCTACCTGGACTGGCTTCTGTCAAACTGCGTCTTACAGCTAAAGGGTCAGACAAAGACTTGATTAAGCAGGAGACTGAAGCTATGGGTGTCAAAATTGTAAGCACCTTGAGAGATGCAGTATATGCCATCGGTAATACTAAATTGGAAGATGCTGTAGGCCAACTGGCAATAGAAAAGGGATTGACTATAGGAACTGCCGAAAGTTGTACTGGTGGTAATATAGCTCAGCTATTAACTTCGATCCCAGGTTCTTCGGCTTACTTCAAGGGATCTATAGTCGCTTACGCAAATGATATAAAGACCAGCGCACTTAATGTATCTGAAGAAACACTGTCCACAGAAGGTGCAGTCAGTGAAGTGACGGTACAAGAGATGGTCAAAGGGCTTATCGACACATTAAGAGTAGTCTTAGCTATAGCCGTATCTGGTATCGCTGGCCCAACAGGAGGTAGTCCAGAAAAACCAGTTGGCACCATCTGGATGGCAGTTGGTAACAAAGACAAAGTGATCACTAAAAAGCTTCAACTTACTAAGAACCGTGATCTCAATATCAAATATACCTCTGTATACGCACTAAATGAATTAAGGAGATTTATTGATGGCGTTTGAATATTATAAACTTGAATACGCTTTATTCGTTTCTTGAAAAGTGGTATTTGTTTCTCACAAAGTAGTCTTGCGTATTTTTATATTTTACTTCTTTGATCAACGAGAGCTTTTCCCCTGCGAATCTTATAGTTTGTTTGATATCCGCAAGTTTGCGATTGTCTTTTCCATGTGTTCTCATGACTAAAGTCCAGTATTCTGTAGCCTCGTCCGTATCGAATATCTCGATCGTATAGATTGCTCCATCGTACTTAACTTTTTGACCATCTTCTATAATTTTCATTGAGCATATAAGAAAATACTATGACAATCGATCATTGATCTTTGATTCATTCTTTTCTACCTTTGCACGCATAATAGACCTTTAGCATCACAATATGGCCGAAGTAGAAATGATAGTACCC
Source organism: uncultured Saprospiraceae bacterium (assembly GCA_964604025.1). Classification (GTDB taxonomy): domain Bacteria; phylum Bacteroidota; class Bacteroidia; order Chitinophagales; family Saprospiraceae; genus JAJRXG01. The sequence goes on from CAZRXJ010000070.1 coordinate 4,908, forward strand.
AAAATGGGTGAAAGCATTATAGAAGCTACGATAATTTCATGGTTAAAGAATGTAGGTGATGTTGTACAAGAAGATGAAACTATTCTTGAGATTGCCACTGATAAAGTGGATTCTGAAGTACCTGCTCCAGTTTCTGGTGTCATCACCAAAATACTATGCCAAGCAGATGAAGTTGTAGCTATCGGTCAAGTCATAGCAGTAATCTCAACTGATCAACCTGCCAATATCAGTGCGGGAGATTCTTCCAAAGAAGAACCTGTCCAAGAAAAGAAGCAGATAGCTGAACAGAGCAAAAAAGAGATACAAGAACAAGTAAAAGCTCCTGAAGTAGCCAAAATCAAAGAAAGCACTCCTCCTCCTTCTAAGGCGCCAATGCCTCTAACTAGAAAAAGCATAGCAGATCGCATACCTAGTTCTATAGGAGGTCGATATTATAGTCCTTTAGTACGTAATATAGCTAGAGCCGAAGGTATCAGTGTAGAAGAGCTCAATCAGTTGAAAGGAAGCGGTGCGGATGGAAGGGTGACAAAGTTCGACCTGCTCAATTATCTAGATCTAAAAAAGATAGAGGCCACATCATCAATCAAGCGATCAGAGACTCTACTCAATGCTCCTCCACCTATTACTGCGCAACAAAAAGCAGCGACTGTTAGTCCTGCATCTGAGCCAAAAAGAAGTGAAGCTGAATCACCTAGTGTTAGGACGCAAGCGGGTGATCAAGTCATACAAATCAGCAGAATGCGTAAGGTCATCGCTTCTCATATGAGAAACTCCCTTGACACTTCTGCGCATGTTACAACATTTGTGGAAGCAGATACCACTCGATTAGTAACATGGCGTAACCAAGTTAAAGAGGAATACCAGAAAAGATTTGGTGAAAAATTATCTCTGTCTCCTTTATTTGCGGAAGCGGTCATCAAAGCATTACGAGATCATCCAGAGATTAATGCTTCGCTAGATGGAGACAATCTTATCATCAAGCAGTCAATCAATCTTGGGATTGCTACAGCCATGGACAATGGTAACTTGATCGTCCCTGTTATACAAGACGCTGGAGAACTCAATCTTCATGGCTTGGCGAAAAAACTAAACGATCTAACTGGTCGAGCAAGAGTCAATCAATTGAAGCCACATGAGATACAGGATGGCACCTTTACGGTGAGCAATATTGGCACATTTGGCAATATAATGGGCACGCCTATCATCAGTCAGCCTCAACTCGCAGTACTGGCTTTAGGTGCTATAAAGAAGAAACCTGTGATCCAAGAGACGGAAGAAGGAGATATAATAGCTATTCGTCATATGATGTTTTTATCTTTATCGTTTGATCATAGAGTCATCGATGGATATAAAGGTGGCGTCTTCTTAAATCGAATAGCGCATTATATTGAGACATTTGATAATAACCGACCATTATAAGTCTTCATTAACAGGAGCCTGTGTTGTCCTGTTCCTTCTTACCACACTCTTCTCATATGGTCAGAAGGACCCTTTAAAAGAGGGTAATAAGGCATTTGAAAAGGATCATTTTCGTGAAGCTCTAATCTATTATAATCAGATCGAAAAGATCAGCAGTAGTGCTCCGATCTTATTTAAAAGAGGCGTATGTCACTATGAAATCAATCGACTCGACAGCGCACTAGAAGACTTCAGGAGAGCGTGGGAATATGGATATGAAAACCCAGAAGTAGATTATTATACAGGTTTGATCCAACACCACCGTGGTAACTTTATACTAGCAGCTAGTTATTACAAGAAGTATCTTAAAGACATAGACGCAGATGATGTCATCCGTCCTTCTGTAACAAAACTCATCAAACAATGTGGACGAGCTATAGACTTGTCTTATAAGAATCCTCAAGCTATCGCAGAAAAACTTCCTGGTGGTGTCAATACTGCTTATGATGAGATCGGTCTTGTAGAAAGTCCGAGCACTCCAGGTAAGTATTACTATACGTCTAATAAACCCAACTTAAGTTCTTCACTTGCAGCAAGCGACTATGATGTGTATTGGGTTACTAAGTCAGATGGTGCATGGTCTGAACCGAAGAGAATGCCCTACATCATCAACAAAAGAGATAATGACATCCTACTGGGATTTACACCAACAGCTGATGGTGTGTACTTCTATCGAGGAAAAGATCATCAAGGAGATGTACTTCTCAATAAAGGAATAGGCACTAAAACAAGATCGAAACCAGTAGGTGTACCGGCCTCAACATCATTAGTGAATAGCGATGTCTATTTCTTTGACGACAAGGTGATGCTTTTCTCTAGCAAGGATGGACAAGGATATGGTGGATATGATCTTTATGCTTCAGTCAATGAAGATGGCTTCTGGTCTTCGCCAATCAACTTAGGCCCAGAAGTCAACAGCGAATTTGATGAAGTAAGTCCTTATCTGAGTTTTGATGGTTCTGAGTTATACTTTAGTTCCGATCGAAATGAAAGCATCGGTAATCTCGATGTCTTTTCAAGTAGATACTTATATGAAGCAGACAAATGGGAAGCACCACAAAATATGGGCATACCAATTAATTCCCCAGGAGATGACTCACACTTCAGTCTGTCTTATGATGGATTGACAGCCATGCTTTCTTCTGATCGCAAAGGTGCATTTGGTGGTATGGATAACTTCATCATAAGATTCACCAATCCCAGAGGATCTCAAGGGTATGAGGTTGAAGAATTGGCATTTCTTGATTATAGAATTAATGATCGAGACGATCTGAATATAGCGGTAGAATTAGAAAAAGAGTTTGCTGCCACCTCAAGTGCTGATAGCATAGAAGCGACTCCTCAAGAAGTTGTTGTCGTTCAGGAAGATCTGAGTCCAAGAAATGAAAAAGCTGAGGAGATAACAACTAATGAGGAGCAACCTTCTAA
>CAZRXJ010000071.1:0-7766 GCA_964604025.1 uncultured Saprospiraceae bacterium
TAGACAAGTCACTACCTAAGTATCTTCAGAATATAGCACTCATCACAGATCAAGATACTGATGGTGAAAAGACAGACGTCGTAACACTGATGAGTGTACATGCGGCCAAAGGTCTTGAGTACAAGTCAGTATTTGTAGTAGGCATGGAAGAGAATCTTTTCCCATCGTACATGTCTCTTGCAGATCCTAGTCAACTGGATGAAGAGCGACGATTATTCTATGTGGCTATAACAAGAGCGGAAGAATTGTTGACATTGACTTATGCCAACAGTAGATATCAATATGGGCAGATGCGCTTCAATGATGCGAGCAGATTTTTAGAAGAGATACCGCCTGAAAATACCGATAGCATCGTTCCAATTAAGACGCAAGCAACATTTGGCGAACCAAGGATCTTAGGCAAGTTCACCCCTTCTTCTAAAAAGAGAATGCCAAAGATCAATGTAGCAGACTTTGTCCCTAATGACCCTAGCGAGATTAATGAAGGCATGAAGGTGCTACATATGAAATTTGGCGAAGGCATAGTCAAGACAATTGATGAACGTCAAGTAGCGACTATATACTTTGATCAAGTACCGGAGAATCCAGAAAAGCGTATCATGTTACAATATGCCAAGTTGCAGATCCTTATGTAATTATAATCTCATCTGATGAATAAATCGGATGCTACCTTATATATTAAAGAGCTTGCGCTGCAGCAAGGATTCTTATCTGTAGGTATATCTAAGGCCGCATTCATGGAGCCCGAAGCAAGACAATTAGAAGAATGGTTGAACAACGATTATCATGGGAAGATGTCTTATATGGCCAATCACTTTGACAAAAGAGTTGACCCTAGCAAACTCGTTCCTGGATCCAAGTCTGTCATCTCCTTAACATACAATTATTATAATCCACAACTACAAGAAGATCCTGAAGCACCAAAGATATCGATGTATGCTTATGGACATGACTATCATAAGATTATAAAAGACAAGCTATTCGATATGGTCGCCAGAATCCAAGAAAAAGTAGGTGATGTCCATGGTCGTTGCTTCGTTGATAGTGCCCCAGTATTAGAAAGAGACTGGGCCAAGAGAAGCGGCTTGGGATGGATCGGCAAGCATACGCTGTTGTTAAGCAAACAAAAAGGATCTTATTTTTTTCTTGCAGAACTAATTATAGATCTGGAGTTAGAATATGATGATGCCACAAGCGACCATTGCGGTACTTGTACCAAGTGTATCGATGCTTGTCCTACGGATGCTATCAGTGCTACAGGCTATGTATTGGATGCCTCCAAATGCATCTCATACTTGACCATCGAACTGCGTGATGAGATACCTGAAGAGTTTCATGATCAGATGGAAGGATGGATGTATGGCTGCGATATCTGTCAAGATGTATGTCCTTGGAATCGCTTCTCTTCTCGACATAATGAAGCAAAATTCGAGCCATCTGATCAACTTATGAAGATGAAGAAAAGAGAGTGGCAAGAGATCACTGAAGAGGTATTTGACAAGATGTTCGCTACTTCGCCAGTAACCAGAACAAAGTATAAAGGCTTAAAGCGAAATATTAGGTTCTTGGAGAAGTAACCGAAACTGATTCAAAAAAGGTAATTTTGGGCCATGCCAATAAAGCAATATCAAAAGTACATCGTCACTGCTATACCTGTTCTAATGGTATTGCTGGTAGGTTATTACTTTTTTGACATTGTAACATACATCATCCTCGCTTGGATCTTGTCTATGATCGGAGCACCTATACACGATAAGTTAAGAAAGGTAATTGGCAATACAGGCGGTGCTATTGTGACACTATTATCATACTTCATCTTAACCATGGCGTTGGTGTGGTTATTCATCCCTCCAATAGCTCAACAAGCCCGCAACTTTGCTTCTATAGATTATGAACAAGTACTAGGTTCTCTTGAAGAACCTCTCAATGATTGGAATGAATGGCTTATTGATAAAGGGATATTAAACGAACATGTGCATGTGCAAACCGCAGCTTTGGATACATTACATGAAGATAGCTTGCCAATAGTAGAAGTAATACGTCTAGACACGCTATTATCTTCCATAGATAGTACTCGCGATAATATTAACATCTTAGTTCAGGTCAACAACCCCAATCATACGATTGAAAATATCGATGAAGCCAATCATGAGTTTCTGACAGACTCTTATCTAGACCGAGTTAGAAAAACCCTAATCAGTTTTATAAATCCATCAAGAATCTCGCAAGTGTTATCCACCATATTTGGAGCGCTTGGCAACACATTGATCGGAGTGATGTCCGTCTTTTTTATCACTTTCTTTTTTTTGAAAGACAAAGGTCTATTTAATCAGATAGTCAGTTCGATATCGCCTAATGATAAAGAAGAAAAGTGGGCAACTGCACTTGATTCAAGCGCAGATATGCTCAAAAGGTATTTTATAGGGATTGTTGTACAGATTATAATTATCACAATATTTGTTACCACCCTATTGAGTCTTTTAGGTTTTCAAAATGCCCTACTGATAGGTTTCTTTGCCGCATTAATGAATGTCATACCATATCTTGGACCGATACTAGGAGCTGCATTTGCTATCATTATAACAATTTCTTCTAATCTGGAAGTAAGTTTCTATGAGACACTTCTGCCAAAACTTGGTATTCTGGTGATCGTATTTGGTGTGATGCAGATGTTCGATAACTTCCTTGTACAACCCAATGTCTTTTCTAAAAGTGTAAAGGCTCATCCATTAGAGATATTTATAATCATCCTTGTAGGTGCAAAGGTTGGAGGGGTATTGGGTATGGTTATAGCGATACCATTGTATACCATACTTCGAGTTATAGGGAAGATATTCTTAAGTGAATTCAAACTGGTACAAAGGATTACTCAAAATTTGTGATTTTGGCAGCGGTCATTAGACCATTGTAATTTGAGATGTAAAAGAATAGTTATTCTTAAATCTAAATGTGCTAGCTAATCACTTTCTTTCGATTAGATTGTTCTTCAACATCGTCCTACTTAAAGAATTAATCAAAGCCACCATAGTTATTGACATGTTAGATAATAGACGAGATAGTTATTATTTCAATTTATCACTTGGCGTGTCATATTATATTTTGTCAACCTTACTATTTTCGATTTCCACCTTGACAGCGGTCTTTAGGTCGTTGTAGTTTTTCACTGAAGTCATCGAAAGTCTCCTTTGCGCTTTTTTGCATAAACAAAAAAGAAGCAAAAACATTATTCTTTTGTAATAGTATTCTTTCGGACCGTAAGTGTCTTGCTACATCAAGTCAGTGCAGTCAGCATGGCAGTTATGTTCTACAGATTATAATGTTTTACTGATACTGCTTTTTGATGCGATCCATGTCTCGCTTCATATCACGATCCTTAATTGAATCTCGTTTGTCATAGGTCTTCTTACCCTGCCCCAATGCAATCGTAATCTTCACTAATCCTCTATCTGAAAAGAATATTTTATAAGGAACAATCGTCAGGCCTTTTTCTCTTACGCGTCGATCGAGTTTTTTAAGTTCTGTCTTTTTTAGCAATAGTTTTCTGTCTCTTCTTGTTTCATGGTTGTTAATATTGCCATGATCGTATTCGCCGATATAGAGACTCTTGATATAGAGTTCACCATTTTTAAAAAGACAGTATGCATCCGTTAGATTTCCATTGCCTGAGCGCAGTGCTTTCACTTCAGTTCCGACCAGCATGATACCTGCATCAAATTCTTGTATGAATTGATATTCATATTTAGCCTTGCGATTTACGATCTCTTTTGGGGCATTCATGGGAGCAAAGATAAGATAACTTGTGTCAGAAGATTAACTAATTCTTGGTAGACTTCACAAGTGCTAATTAGAACGATTAGAATGCTGTTTTGTCCGCACTGAACATATCGCGCTGTCTTATGTCTTCATATATATCTCCTTTCTTGGCAAGTCTCCTCCATGGTCTTGCCAACTTAAGAGGAACATGCCATCGTTCATCTTCAGTGTCAATGTCACTTATGATTATTGAACTACAATTTCTTTTGCATCTAGCTTGAATCTTACCACCAGGCGCGATGAATTGGCTGGGTGCAATATGGCTGTTATTAGCAGGAACAGACATACTTATCCAATAGTTGTGTGACGCAGCATGTCCTTGTGCTTGTATACCAAACATTTCATTTTTTGAATATGAGGAAAACAATAAACATTCTATTCCTTCTCTCTCTGCTTCAATAAATAATTCTGGAAAATTAATTTCTATACATAAGATACATCCGAATTTCATACTATCGATAGTGAATGTACACTGAGAAAATCCCGGCGTATACCAATTTAATATTTCATTATTAGAACATTTTCTTTTGTCATATCGATTGACGATGTCTCCTTGATCAGATATGATGTATATACTGTTATGAGGTCTCTTATCTCCAGACAGTTTGTGGGCGCATCCAAAAGCGGCCCAGATACTATCTTTTTTACACAGATTCTTTATGTTCTGTATTTCAATTTTGATTTGCTTAAAATCAATTCTCTCTGGACTTTCTAATTGTTCTTTAGTATAGCCAGACAGCGCACCTTCTGTAAAATGAACAAGATTAGCCCCTTGCGCCTTTGCTTTTTTGATCAATCTCCTGATTTCGATGCCATTCTTTCGCACATCAGAAGAAACTCTAGATTGAGCAGTAGCAATCTTAATACTTGGCACTCTTTACAATTTAGCTATCCTTAAAAAGCTATTAAGGCTTTATCTCTTTTAGCCCTTCACCATTTTTTAGATTCTCATGAAGGAAGTTAGTCATCTTATTATACAAGTGCATCCTAGATGTACCACCAAATATGCCATGGTTGCGATTAGGATATATGTATGTGTCAAACTGTTTGTTGGCATCAATTAGAGCATTGGCCATCTCCATACTATTTTGAAGATGAACATTGTCATCTGCACCACCATGAACCAATAGATACTTGCCTCTTAATCTATCTGCAAAGTATATAGGAGAGTTGTCTTGATAACCTGATTCGTTCTCTTCAAGCGTCCTCATATATCGCTCAGTATATATTGTATCATACCATTTCCAACTAGTTACTGGCGCCACTGCTATGGCAACACTAAAGACGTCGTTTCCTTTTAAGATCGCCAATGAAGACATATAGCCTCCATAACTCCAGCCAAATATTCCAATTTTCAATGGATCAGTATAAGGTAGACTAGCCAGATATTTTGCGGCTTCAATCTGATCTTGTGTCTCAAACTTGCCCAACTCCAGGTAAGTCATCTTTTTAAATTCTTCACCTCGCGCTCCTGTACCTCTTGGGTCTACACATGCTACCACATATCCTTCTTGCGCCAGCATCTGATACCACCAGTAGTTCATACCTTTCCAACTATCAGTAACTTGTTGACTTCCAGGCCCACTGTACTGCGTCATGAAAACTGGATACTTCTTCGTCGGATCAAAGTTGGCTGGTTTGATCATCCACCCATTCAACTCCACATCTTCACTTGTCGTAAATTGAAAAAACTCAATCGGCTTTACAGCATGGCGTTTTTGCATGCCCTTATACGACTTGTTACTTTCTAATTCTCTAACCAACTTGTGATTTCTATCATATACGTTGTAAGAATTAACAACATTGACAGAGCTATGATTTAAAGTGTAATAATCAAAAGTGCTGCTAAAGGACGCTCTATTGGTTCCTGATTTTTTTGTGATTTTCTTTTTGCTCTTACCATTAAGACCGACACTATAGACTTGTCTTTCTAGTGGTGAGACTTCCGCTGATTGATAGTAGACTATGCCTCTTGCTTCATCTACACCATAAAACGATGTCACATCATAGTCGCCACTGGTCAAGGCCTGTACTTCTTGTCCTTGCATGTCATAAAGATATATATGATTATAACCACTTTTTTCGCTCGTCCAGATAAAGTGCTGTCCATCATTTAAGAAAGTATGGTCATCTGTGATATCTATGTAGTACTTGTTCTTTTCTTCTAATAATGTTCTGGTTGAACCATCAGTTGTATTAGCAATTATAAGTTGGAGATGATTCTGATGACGGTTCATTTTGTAGATACATACTTCGTCAGCCTTCTTTGTCCATTTCACACGAGGGATATACATATCATCAAGATTGCCAACATCTAGTGGCTCACTTTCTTCAGTCTTAAGGTCGTAAAGGTGTGCACTGATCTCAGCGTTCTTTTCACCTACTTTCGGATATTTGAAAGTTTGATATTCGGGATACAATTCATCTTTGTATAAAGTCATAGTGAACTCGCGAACTTCTGATTCGTCAAATCTCAAGTATGCTATCTTTTTACTGTCTGGAGACCACCAGAAAGATTTTACAAAAGACAACTCTTCTTCATAAACCCAATCCGTTATACCATTGATAATCTTGTTGGTCTCGCCATCAAATGTTATCGGCAAAGTCAACTGTTCGTCTAAGTCATAGTAGTACAGATTGTTTTCAAAGACATACGCTACTTTACTTGCATCTGGAGAGAAGGTAGCGTTCATAACTTTTCCTTCTTCATAAAGTGCGTGTAGCTTATCCTTTTTAAAATCATAGATATGATACTTTGCCAGGTAAGATCTTCTATAGATTGATTCGTTATCAGATTCTATAAGCATCATAGACTCGTCATGGTTAAATGAATAATCTTCTATCTCACCTTCAAATCCCAACTGCCCTTTGATTTCTTCTCCTGAAAATAAATCTGCGACATGAGCACCAGTAGTGATATCATACTTCTTAATGACATTATCTTCTAATCTTGTATAATGTCTACCGTCATTCAAAAAGTTAAAACCCGGGACAGACTTCGGTATAAACTTATAGTCTCTCCAGATGGCCTCTACTGTTATAGGCTCTTGGGCCACAAGAGTAGATGTCAACAACCCGATCACTAACCATCCTAATATTCTTAATTTCATAATCTCCTTTTATGCTACTTATAAGTGTTATAATCTTTTCTAATCTACAAGAAACAATGCATTACTAAATAAAAATAAACCGTTGTACCAGAATCCTCTGAATAACGGATTGTCCGCCATATACACGACTTGGCCTCTTCCTTTCGACTCAACAACAAAAGCGGCAGAGTCGTTCAGTCGATTCTTGATTTTACTGCCAGCAAATCCTATGACCTTGCCATTTTCTTTCGGATGATACATCACATTGTCAGCGCCAACGAGTAATGGAAAGGTAGTGCTACTGGTTCTCAAAGAGAAGTAATGGTTCCCCATACCATATCCCAATGGATGACTATCGTCTACATCTAATTGAAAGATGGCGCCTGGCACATAATCACTTATCGATAATCGTTCGCTCTCGGAGTAATGATTATATCGTGCTGCCAGATCTGCGGCTTCATTGGTCTTTTCATCTTCACTCTTCTCTTGATCTGTAGCATATCTCTTTAGACCAAATCCGTCTTGATCCATCAGTTTTCTATTGGCACTGCCTATAGCAATCAACTTGCCACCACCATTCACCCAAACAGAAATCTTAGACACCATGCCTCCTGATAGACTGTACCATCCTTCTGGTAGGATCAAAGTGTTGTATGCATCCAGATCAACCCTTCCAAATCTACTCACATCGACCACTGATAAAGGATAGTCTATGACTCGATCAAAGTACCATTTGATCTGACCAAAAGCATTAGTGCCTACTCCATCGCCACTCAAGGAAAGTACTTTGGGCTTTTCAATTAGATAGTTGCGTCCACTTCCAAGATCTGGACCAGAATTAGAATACCCACCCGCTATACTATG
>CAZRXJ010000072.1:0-7752 GCA_964604025.1 uncultured Saprospiraceae bacterium
AATTTGAAACAGGCGTTCAGGCGATCGCACTTAACTTAGAAGAAGACAACGTAGGCGTTGTACTGCTTGGTGAAGGTGATGGCATCAGAGAAGGTTCTAAAGTAAAGCGCACCAAGAAGATTGCATCTATCAAAGTAGGAGAAGGATATGTCGGACGTGTAGTCAATCCACTGGGCGAACCAATTGATGGAAAGGGACCAATCACAGGGGACAAATATGAGATGCCTCTTGAGCGTAAAGCGCCGGGAGTTATCTATCGTCAGCCTGTAAGTGAGCCACTTCAGACAGGTGTAAAGGCCATCGACGCTATGATCCCTATCGGTCGTGGCCAACGTGAGTTGATCATCGGTGACCGACAGACGGGTAAGTCAGCAATTGCGATTGATACAATTATAAACCAGAGAGAATTTTACGAAAGAGGAGAGCCTGTCTTCTGTATATATGTTGCTTCAGGTCAGAAGGCATCAACAGTGGCACAAGTTGCCAAGTCTCTTGAGGAGAATGGAGCTATGGACTATACGGTTATCGTAAGTTCATCAGCATCGGATCCTGCGCCGCTACAATACTATGCACCATTTGCAGGAGCGGCTATTGGAGAGTTCTTTAGAGATACGGGAAGACCAGCATTGATCGTATATGATGATTTATCTAAGCAAGCAGTTGCATATAGAGAGGTGTCACTGTTGTTGAGAAGACCACCAGGAAGAGAGGCATATCCAGGAGATGTATTTTACTTGCACTCAAGATTATTAGAGCGCGCTGCCAAAGTCGTTAACAACGACGAGATCGCTAATGACATGAACGACCTTCCAGAAAGTCTAAAATCTGCGGGTCTTGTGAAAGGTGGAGGCTCACTTACAGCACTTCCTATTATCGAGACACAAGCAGGTGATGTATCAGCATATATTCCTACTAACGTGATTTCAATTACCGATGGTCAGATTTTCTTGGAGTCCAACTTATTTAATGCAGGTATCAGACCAGCGATTAACGTAGGTATCTCGGTATCAAGAGTGGGAGGGTCTGCTCAGATCAAGTCTATGAAGAAGGTGGCAGGGACACTAAAGCTTGATCAAGCGGCATTTAGATCACTTGAGGCTTTCGCCAAATTTGGTTCAGATCTTGATGCAGCTACTATGGCCATCCTTGAGAAAGGAAAGAGAAATGTTGAGATTCTAAAACAACCTCAATATTCTCCAGTATCTGTAGAGAAGCAAGTAGCACTTATATATCTAGGTACTAATGGATTGCTTAAAGATGTACCATTGGATAAAGTAAGAGAGTTTGAAGAGATCTTCTTAACCACCTTAGATGCAAAAGCACCAGAAGCATTGGCAGCTTTCAAATCAGGGAAGTTGGATAAAGATGCAGTTGAAGCTGTGAAGACGATAGCTGCCGATATTACAAGTACATTTAAGGCATAAAACCAATTAGCTAATTAGCAAATGTGACAATTAGCAAATGGCTGCTTCAAATGTTATAGTTGAAAAGTCTTTTGAACTCGCCTTAGAAACTGTTGCGTTTAGCAAAAGGCTCAGAGAAAAGAAAGAATTTGATTTAGCCAGTCAGGTATTTAGAAGTGGCACAAGTATAGGTGCTAATGTAAGAGAAGCTCAAAACGCTGAAAGCAAGGCTGACTTTATTCATAAGATGAAGATAGCTGCAAAGGAGTGTGAAGAAGTGATATTTTGGTTAGAGCTTTGTAGTAAATCTGAACACCTGGAAGAGAATTTAGAGTTGCTTGAAAAAGCCAAGGAAGTTAAGAGAATATTGAATGCGATAATTGGAACGAGCAAAAGGCGATAATTCTGAAATTTGCTAATTCACAAATTTGCTAATTAAAAAAAATGTCAGGTCAATTAAAAGAAGTTAGAGAGCGCATCAAATCTGTTAATAGTACACAACAGATTACAAAAGCGATGAAAATGGTTTCGGCTGCCAAGCTCAGAAGAGCACAAATGGCAATCACTGAGATGCGTCCTTATGCAAATCGTCTTGACAGTATGCTTCGCAATATCCTTTCTAATATGGAAGGTGAAGCAGGCTCATCGTTTGGTGCAGTACGAGAAGTCAATAAGGCATTAATGATTGTTGTTACTTCTAATCGTGGACTTGCTGGTGCATTCAATACCAATATTATCAAAGCTGCGGCAGCGAAGATCGAACAACAATATAAAGATGTAAGAGCGGCAGGAGGAATGACCATCCTTTGTGTTGGAAAGAAAGGATATGACTTCTTCAGAAAGAGATATACAGATTGTACTATTATATCAGACTATGTAGCCTTATTTGATGATCTATCATTTGAAAATGTAGCTCAAGTATCACAATATGCTATGGATGGTTATGCTGCTGGAGATTATGATGTTGTAGATGCATCATATGGAAGATTTAAAAATGCTGGCGTTCAGTTACCAGAATGTGTTCAGTTCTTACCAGTAGAGAAGATTGGAGATGAAACCAAAAGCGACGAAGAAAAAGAGATGAGAGCTGATTATCTTTTCGAACCCAGTAAAGAACAACTACTCGAAGAGTTGATACCGACTATACTCCAGACTACTTTTCAAAAATTTGTCCTGGATACACACGCATCAGAACATGGTGCGCGTATGACAGCGATGGATAGTGCGACAGAGAATGCAAACGATTTGTTGAAAGAACTTAAGATCTCTTACAACAAGGCCCGTCAAGAAGCTATTACTAAGGAGCTATCAGAGATCGTCGGTGGTGCAGCAGCTCTTGGAGGCTAGGATCAAGTTTCAACTTTGTTATTCTGATTTCATCGTGTCATCGGAATCACATATCACAGTTTATAAGTTTTCAGGACAAATAAGAAGGTTATTCCGTCACCCACTGTGGAGACTATTATATTGTTAGCGTTGAGATAGATAGTTTTGATTAATTGATCGCTTGACGTCCATATCCTAGTTAAACCGTTCCCTCAATCATAGCAACCGCTTAGCGCTCATCAGCTACCACTCAATTATTTTTCGCAAGTATTCAATTTGATATAGTCATCTTTGGATGGGTCTGCTATAGATAACTTGAATGAAATAACATTGATGAAAAGTATCACACTTTATCCTATCCTGTTCTTTTTTATGTCCTCTGTTCATGCTCAAATACCTCTTATAGTAGAAGGTGTTAATGAGATGGCAAGATTTCAGACTGATCTATCAAAGCAAACAGGGGGATTTATATCAATAAAGTCCACTCCTTCTGATTACGTTGGATACATAGGTATTCATCCAAGACGAAGCACCGATATTGAAATGGGCACAACTCTTGGAAGTACAGGCAAGATCAATATTACAATTGAGGAAGATCCAAAGGTGTCTATCGATCAATCTGGCAACGTCACTATTAAAAACTTAAGAGGCTTTCCCAATTCTATCCCAAGACCTGTTTCTGTTGACTTTGCTGGAGATCTTAGCGCCTTTACTGGTAGGAGAAGTTGTGTTATACCATGTAATTCATTTGTGGCAAACGATGCAGACGGAGAATTTACTGAGATTGTAAACCCCGTAGGCACAACACAATTTATTAAACATTTGTCCAGTAGTGGAGAATTATCAGCGCCTATATCATTACCCTTGGGTGTTATCATTATACAATTTCAGTTCTACTTTGTGAATCTATCATCAGTAAGTGATTTTGAATTTGCAGTGTATCGGACACCATTTATACCCACATCAAATGAAGCTTTAGAGAGAGTAAGCGGACGCATGACTTTTCCTCAGGCTGGATCTTTTTCTAGTGCTACCGCTAATCAAATGGAAATGGCCGAAGGAATTGTTAATCATGCACCGATTGAAATAGAAGAAGATTATCTCTATAGCTTAGTTGTGAAATGTGAAGACTGCTCAAATCAATACTTGAGATCCGTTCATCTTCTATATAAATATCCTTAATTCTGGCCTTTATGAAAGTACTGAGCTTTAGTCTGATTTTCAGTTGTAACATACTTTTTGCGCAAGCTCCATTGACGGTAGAAGGCAGTGGTAATATTGCTTTTATGTCAATTACTGGTTCATCAACTGATGCTGGTTATATGTCATTTAAGCCTTCTAGTTCTATTCTTCAAGGTTATTGGGGTGTCTGGTTCAACGGCCCAAGCAATGTTGATTTTGGAACATTTAAAATTCAATCTAAAATACACTTAAGCACCAATCTTGAAAATAGATTAAGCATCCATCCAGATGGATCGATCTTTATAAACTCACTTTCTGGAGTAGGAAGAAGAAAGGTGTTTGCTACTATGACTGGCCAATTAGAAGCACCAGCAAGAGACTACAATCTCAACATACAATATTCTGAATTTAGAGCCAATGATGCTGATGGTGAGTTTGCAGAAATAGTAAAGGCTGGAAATGGTGTTGAATTCGTCCAACACCAAGGTGATCTTGGTGATGATGGTGTTCTTGTGGCCCCTATTAATCTGCAGTCTGATATTAGACTTAAAAGTATGACGGTAGCTTATATAAATCGCGCGTCCAATAATAACTCTGGCAACAGGTTTGAAGTCTGTCTTCAATATGCAGAGAAATTGCACGGTTCATTGAATGTAACCAATGATCGAACACCTTGGGTTCATCTGCCAGTAGGAGGAGCTCTTGAGCCTTCACAATCTGAGAGATTTCAAGTCGAATCACTGGATATTGACTTCACAGATATCCTTACTTCAGATGACAGAATGTATAGTATCCTTGTTAGATGTGAAGATTGTAATCTACAGTTCATCAGAGCAGTGAAACTTTTGTATACCTATAATTGACATAGTTATGAAGGGCAATTTCAAAATATATAGTTATCGATTTTTCATGGTTATTCTTATTGTTAACTTTCTACCGATGTTAACTGCTGCACAGTTACAACTACACATAGAAGGAAGTGGAGAGTTAGCTTCATTTCAAAAAGACTTGCCCACAGGACAAGGTGGACTTATCAACTTGCTTCGCGGACCATTTACTAGTCTTGGATATCTTGGTATTCATCCTGAACGACCTTCAGATATGGAGTTTGGTACGACTGATGGGTCGAGTGGCCTAGTGACCTTCACTATCCTTAATGTACCAAGACTTACAATTAATAATATTGGTGACTTTCGAATAGCAAAAATGTTGGGAAGTAATTTGGGCCAAGTATATGCTTCTCCAGATGGAGAATTATCTAAGCTGGAAGGCGAACAAGTATATACTGTTCATTTTGCACATTTTCGTCCGAGTGATGTCGATGGAGAGTTTGTTGAAATTGTTCAACCTATAGATGAGGTCGAGTTTGTAAGGCATCAGAGCAGTGAAGGAGAACTATCTGCCCCTTTACATCTTCCTAAAGGCGCCATTATAACCAAGATGAAAGCCTACTATATAAACGAAGCTTCTGATAATAGCTTTGACAATACTTTTGAAATCTGCATAGAAAGAGCACGATCAAATGCTAACTTTATTTTTCAAGATAGAAGCCCATGGTTGCAATTATTAAAAGGAGGGAATCTGTTCTTTACAGAATTTGGTGACTGGGTTAACATAGCAACAGCAGAACTTGAGGTTACACCAATCAGAATGGATTATTCTTCTAACTATTACAATGTCATTGTAAGGTGCAAAGATTGTTCTGATCAATACATTAGAGCAGTCGATATAGTATATGAGTTCTGATGATGCTCAACCAAGCTATATATCTTCAAGCATGAGACAGCTTATTGGCTCTGTTATATAATAATAAGTATTGATACTTCCTTGATGGTGCTAGGATATACCATTCTCTTTTATCCTATTTTTGCACTACATACAGTTAGGTAGCTGTATGAGTCATCATGAAACAAAAACTACACATCGCGAAGATCGGCGGGAAGCTGATCAATGATCAAGCGTCACTAAGTGCTTTTATTAGTGCTTTTAAGGCGCTTGTGGGTCACAAAATATTGATACATGGTGGTGGGAGAAAGGCTACAGAAATATCAGCCCTTCTTGGTATAGAAACTAGGCTTGTTGATGGAAGGCGGATCACCAACAAGGAGACTTTGGAAGTTGCTGTGATGATCTATGCGGGATTGATCAACAAGAATATCGTTGCTCTTCTTCAAAGTCATAACGTCAATGCTCTAGGATTGAGTGGGGCAGATGCTGACATCATAAGAGCTCATAAGCGGCCGATAACAGATATCGATTATGGTTTTGTAGGTGATATAGAAAAAGTGAATCATGAAGCTATAGATAGCCTTGTCAATAGTAGTATCGTACCAGTGTTATGTGCCATCTCTCATGATGGCCATGGACATCTTCTCAATACCAATGCGGACACAATTGCTACCCAGGTGGCTATAGCAATGAGCGAGCATTATGAGGTAACTTTATCCTTTTGCTTTGAATATGATGGAGTACTATACGATATAGATGAACCAAATCTCACAATGTCTCAGATATCGGAAGGTGAATTCATAAATATGAAAACCAGCGGAACGGTCAATAGTGGGATGATACCAAAGCTGAGCAATGGATTTGATGCGCTTAGGGGTGGAGTTAAACAGGTAAGTGTATGTGGTATAGATAATCTCCACTCGAAAGAAGGTTCAACGGTATTGACACTATAGGATGGAAAATCAAAGCCCAAACCCACAAGAGTATATCTTGCTTTTACAATCTCTTATCAAAGAGCTTTCTCTATCTGGTTCAGAGCATATAACTGCAGATATAATCGAAGCCTTTTTAACATCAAAAGGAATAACATCAGATCGACTGCACAACAATGTCATAGCCAAGTCTAAATCTTGGAAAGATGGACGACCAACAATTATCCTAAATTCTCATCATGATACTGTTAAGATTGGAAACGACTGGACTTATGACCCGCTTGGAGCGGTTATTGAAAATGGAAAACTTTTTGGACGAGGAAGCAATGATGCAGGCGCTGCACTTGTATCACTGATCGCTGCGTTTGTTCATTTTTATAATCGTGATATTCCTTTTAATCTGATGTTGATCGCATCAGGTGAAGAAGAGAACTTTGGTCCACAAGGAGTTTCTTCAGTTTTGTCAACGCTAGAAATCAAACCAACTCTTGGCATCATAGGAGAGCCTACTGAGATGCAACTTGGAGTTGCAGAGAAAGGCTTAATTGTAATCGATGGGGAAGCAATAGGAGAAGGAGGTCATGCTGCAAGAGACCAAGGTCGCAATGCTCTATATATCGCGATGGATGACATTCAAAAGATTAAAAATTATAATTGGGATAAAGTAAGTGAGGTCTTAGGGAAAACGAAGACGACTGTAACACAAGCCGAATCAGGCACACAACATAATGTTATACCAGATCGCTGTACTTACGTAATCGACTGTCGTGTAAATGAGCACTACACTTTGCAAGAAGTGCTGGACACTTTGACGGCGATAACAGAAGCAACCTTGACACCAAGATCTTTAAAATGGCATCCTTCTGGAATCGATACGGGCCATGCTATCGTAGAGCGAGCAAAATCAATCGGGAGATCTTACTTTGGTTCTCCTACTTTGTCTGATCAAGTGCACTTTGAGTGTCCTACAGTTAAGATAGGCCCAGGTGTTTCTGAGCGATCACATACTGCTGATGAATATATCATGATCAGCGAGATAGAAGAAGGTATTGAGATTTACATAGATTTGTTAAAAGGGTTAGCGTTATGAGTCAACATTACTTCATATCCGTCAATATGATCTTAAAGACTACCATATGAAGCTGTGGGAGAAGGGCTATAGTATCAATGAGCACATAGAA
>CAZRXJ010000073.1:0-7719 GCA_964604025.1 uncultured Saprospiraceae bacterium
CCTATAATATCGATTGCCGGTATCAACCTCATCTTAGTCATTCGTATTTAGAAAATTAGAAATTAATTGAGCCCCTAGTTTCCCGCTCTTCTCTGCATGGAATTGAATACCACAAAAATTATCTTTTCTTACAGCTGCTGCAAATGAAACGCTATAATCAGTCGAAGCAATACAATATTCGGTTTGAGGCATAAAGAAACTGTGCACAAAGTAAAAATATGACTGGTCATCAATACCAGAAAATATAGGATCCTCAGTTAACAGCTTCATCTTGTTCCAGCCCATATGAGGTACATTATATTCATCAGATGGCTCAAATCTCTTAACCATGCCTGGTATGATACCGAGTGACTTAGTATCACCTTCTTCAGATCGTTCTGCCAATAACTGCATACCTACACAGATGCCAAGTACTGGCTGTCTAAGCCCTCTAATTATATCTACAAGCCCTTTCTTTTCAAGAGCTTGCATAGCAGCGCCGGCATGACCTACGCCAGGAAAAATCACCTTGTCAGCATCTTTGATTTTTTCAGGATCATCAGTAAGTTGATAATCAGCACCTAAGCGATTCAGCGCATTCATAACAGAACAAGTGTTTCCAGCGTCATAATCAATCATCACTATCATAAGACCCCCTTTGTTGATGGTAAGATATCACTCTGTTGATCTATACTTATACCATGTCTGACCGCTCTCGCAAATGCTTTAAATATGGCTTCGATTTTATGATGTTCGTTATCTCCTTCAGCTTTAATGTTCAGATTACAAGAGGCGTGATCACTAAAGGATTTGAAAAAGTGATAGAACATCTCAGTAGGGACATCTCCAACTCGTTCTCTTGTAAAAGATGCATCCCACTCAATCCAAGCTCGACCACCAAAGTCAACTGCCACTTGTGCCAAGCAGTCATCCATAGGTAGACAAAATCCGTATCGTTGCATACCTACTTTTTGAGCCATAGCATTCTTGAAAGCTTTGCCAAGTGTGATAGCAGTATCTTCTATAGTATGATGTTCGTCGATCTCAAGGTCTCCATCTACCTTAATCGTTAGATCTATGAGTCCATGGCGGGCAATCTGTTCTAACATATGATCGAAAAAATTCAGACCAGTATCTATGCTAGAAACTCCCGTTCCATCCAGATTAATGTCTATATAAATCTTAGTCTCAGCTGTACTCCGCACTTCTGTAGATGCGCGAGATAATGACTTAAGATGATCGTATATATCTTTCCAACGAGTGGTTACCAATAGTACACTGTCACTTAGATCTTCAGGAGCAACTGCTGATCCTCCTTCTTTCTCATGTAAGAATATACTTTTGGCACCAAGATTCTTGGCGAGTCTCGTATCACTCCATCTATCTCCGATAACAATAGATCTATTGAGGTCAAAAGAACCATCTTGATATTGTTTCAACATCGCAGTGCCTGGTTTTCGATAAGGCGAACCATCAGCTTCAAAACTTCTGTCTATGTGTATGCTATCAAATACAACCCCTTCCCCTTTAAGTACATCAATCATCAACTCTTGATAGGGCCAGAAATCTTTCTCTGGATAAGAATCTGTCCCAAGGCCGTCTTGGTTAGTAACTAAAACCAACATATAATCAAGTTCTCTCACGATCTTAGAAAGATAAGTGATGACACCTGGAAGAAAACTAAATTTATCAAGTCGATCAACTTGATAATCTGATTCTGGTTCTCTTATGATCGTCCCATCTCTATCTATGAACAGTACTTTCTTCATAATATTGATTTATTAGTGTGATCAATCGATCGTTCTCTTGTGGCAATCCAATTGTTATCCTGAGACACCTGTCGCAATTCAGCTGTGTACTACGATCTCTTATGATTACACCATGTTTCATGAGATAATGGTAGAGTGTTTTGTGCTGACTAAATCGTACTAACAAAAAATTAGTACTTGATGGGAAGATTTTATCAACTCCATACTTTTGCTCTAACGCTTTAACTACTCTTTTTCTTTCTGATTTGCATTCATTTATCTGATTGGCAATATCATTGGTGTTTTCTAATAAGTTGATGGCCATCTCTTGCGTGTGACTATTGACATTATAGGGTGGCTTTACTTTATTGAGATATGATATAATCTCTTTGCTTGCAAAACCCATTCCTAATCTTAGTCCAGCAGCCCCCATTGCTTTGGAAAATGTTTGAAGTATTATTACATTTTCTAATTCTAACAACTGATGTAGCAATGACGATTCTTCAGCATATTGGATGTAAGCTTCATCTAAGACAACG
Organism: uncultured Saprospiraceae bacterium; assembly: GCA_964604025.1. Classification (GTDB taxonomy): domain Bacteria; phylum Bacteroidota; class Bacteroidia; order Chitinophagales; family Saprospiraceae; genus JAJRXG01. Next base: position 2,267 of record CAZRXJ010000073.1, read on the forward strand.
ATGCCCTGCCATCTTTCTACGACTGTCATCAGTCGATCTCTTGAGAGAAGGTTGCCAGTTGGATTGTTAGGAGAACAAAGGAATAAAACTTTATGCTCAACAGTCTGATCTGACAAACATAGCTCGACATCAAGGTCAAAATTCATATCTAAAGCGATCTCCTCAGACGATACATCATTGATGTCTGCGACAACTTTATACATACCAAAAGATGGCGCTATATATCGCACAACGTCAACTTTAGGTTCACAAAATGTGCGGACTATGAGATCGATAATTTCATCAGAACCATTGCCAAGTATAATTTGACTGGCACTAACATTTTTCGCTTTGGCGATTTTATTTTTCAATTGTCGTTGATGTGGATCAGGATAGCGATTATAATTAGTATCGTAGGGTGATTCATTGGCATCTAGAAAAACATCAGCCGCTCCTTCAAATTCTGCTCTAGCAGAACTAAAGGCTTTTAAGTTTTTAATATTCGTTCTAACCAGGCTTCCTATCTTCATAAGTTATCAAGCCTTAATTGTACTGCATTGGCATGAGCCGTTAATTCTTCATTGGTTGCCATTGTTATAATCGCCGGTCCTATATTTTGAATACCTTCTTTGGTGATGCTTTGAAAAGTAATCTTCTTGACGAATGAATCCAACGACACACCACTATACGCTCGTGCATATGCAGCTGTAGGCAATGTATGATTAGTCCCCGAAGCATAGTCTCCAGCACTTTCTGGTGTATAATGCCCAATGAATACTGATCCGGCATTTTGAATAAGTCCGAGGTGATTAGCCGCATCATCACTGCTCAGAATCAAATGCTCAGGAGCATATTTATTGATGAACTGAAAGGTGTCTTCGATTGTATCAAAGACACAAGCATATGCATGTGTTAATGCAATGGCTGCAGTATCGGCTCGCGACAGAGTTTCTAATTGCGCATTGAGTTCATTGACTACTTTATCTACCATGTTACTGTCAGTTGTAACCATGACAACTTGACTATCTATACCATGTTCAGCCTGTGATAATAGATCTGATGCAACAAACATTGGGTTAGCTGTAGCATCTGCAAAAACCAAAACCTCAGATGGTCCTGCGGGTAAGTCTATCGCAACACCGTATGCAAGGCCTTTCATTTTGGCTGCTGTTACAAACTGATTACCAGGGCCAAATATTTTGTAAACAGGTGGTATCGTACCAGTACCCAACACCATACCTGCTATCGCCTGCGAACCTCCAGCTTTTATAATTTGGTGGATACCACAAAGTTGCGCTGCGTATAGAATCGCTGGGTGCACATCACCTTCTTTGTTAGGCGGAGTGCACAATACTACTTCTTGACAACCTGCAACTTGAGCAGGCACACCAAGCATCAACACCGTACTAAATAAAGGTGCCGTTCCACCAGGTATATAAAGCCCTACTCTTTCTATCGCACGCGATTCTTGCCAACATACAACACCACTTGTCGTCTCAACCTTGGTACCTTTTATTTCTTGTGATTGATGAAATAATTTAATATTTGCGTAAGCTTGATCTATGGCGCTCTTTAGATCCTCAGAAACTTTGCTGATGCCTTCATTGACTTCTTCAAGTGTAACTTCCAGTGAACTGAGGAGGACATTGTCAAACTTCTCAGTCAACTCGATTATCGCTTTGTCTCCATCTTTTCTAACAAAGTCAAATACACGATCTACAATCGTAGATAGTTCTTCTTTTTTTATCGTAGGTCTTTGCACCAGGTCATCAATTACATCTTGATCAGGCGACTTATAGCTTTTTAATTTGACATTAAACTTTGACATCAGACGACCATTTTTTCAATTGGAATAATTAGAATACCTTCTGCTCCCAAGTTTTTCAACTTATTGATCACTTTCCAAAAGTCAGACTCGGCAATAACTGAATGAAGTGAACTCCAACCTTCTTCAACTAAAGGCAATACTGTCGGACTCTTTAGTACTGGAAGCATATCACTCACTTCTTTGATCTTGTCATTAGGAACATTCATGAGCACATATCGATGATTGCGCCCTTTCATCACTGATCTTATTCTAAACAATAGTTGGTCTAGCAGTTCTTGTTTGTCTTTATCAAGATTATCATTGACAGCTATTACAGCCTCAGACTGCAGTATTACATCTTTCTCTATAAGGCCATTCTTGAATAAGGTGCTTCCCGAACTGACCAGATCACATATCCCATCTGCCAATCCGATGTTAGGTGCTATCTCCACTGACCCAGAGATCACATGTATCTCAGCAGTAACTCCTTTGCGCTTGAGATACTGATGTAACGTGTGTGGATATGACGTGGCAATCTTCTTACCTTCCAAGTCCATGATACTGTCATAATTACTTTCTTTGGGTACAGCTACAGACAATCGGCATTTAGAGAATCCCAATTTGTCGAGCATCTTGACTTTGACATCTTTCTCTACAATCGTGTTCTCACCTATGATGGCGATATCGGCAACGCCATCTTCAAGATACTTGGGTATATCGGAGTTGCGTAGAAAATAAAAAGTAGCATCCATCCCACGAGCTGGTGCTTTGAGCTGATCCTTCGAGTTGTCTACCTTAAGACCTGCCGATTTTAGTAGGGCTATCGTCTCATCATGCAGACGACCTGATTTTTGAATAGCAATGTTTAATCCCATAGATAATTAAATAAAAAAACCCGCTAAAACTTTCCAGTAAGCGGGCCATATCCAATAAATTATTTCTTTTGAGCTCAGATATACTTATGCCACGCCATCAACCGATGATGTACATGATGCGTATGTATATGATGTCTCTGAGTAATCATGATGCAATAATAAGCCATTTTTTGAGAAATGGTTGTCAAGATCTATATGAAGTGTGATTTCTATCACTCTACTCGTTAGCGATAAGAATGGCATGTTGCTTTCTCTTCTTATCGCTCATATGAGTATATTTTTGAGTGGATCAGGTTTTAACCCATAAAATAAGAGAGTTGTTTAGCTCGACAGAGTTATACAATCTTTTATAGTGGATATCGAGTCAGTCAAGGCCTCATTTTTTTACAAATAACATTTCTTTTTAATCCAATCTCACCTTTAGCTTCTTGAATGTGTTTCCACGATTCTACCAATGTCATCATCTCAAAAGCGGCGTGATATTTCAACTAAAGCAGTAGGCGTCAGAGATTGGTAATGGATGATGCTAACAGTACCTATTTCTTTTTCCGTAAGATCTTATCCATCTTTCTTCCTTTCGCTAATTCATCCACCAATTTATCCAAATATCTGCACTGTCTATATAACTCAAACTCATCATCAATATCTTCTATTCTATAACCACAGATGACTCCTTTTATCATAAGTGCATTGGGATGAATCTTTGCTTTCGCAAAGAATGTTTGAAATGTTACTTTTTGGTCAATAAGTGATTGTAGCTGATTTTCATCAAAACCAGTTAACCATTCAATCACTTGGTGGAGCTCTTCTTTTGTTCGACCATTTCTCACTAATCTATTCACATAATGTGGATAAATTGATGCGAATATCATATCTGCAACCTGTTGATTTTTTTCAGCTGTAACCTTCATTATTTTATGATAATTGAAAATTAAAATACAATTTTTTCAAACTTTGTTTTTGTAGCAACATATAGACGGCTTAGATAGTAACTATAGAATGTCACAATATAATAGTTGAAAAAAATTGAGACTGTCTATGTATCACTATCTAATACACTTAACACTTCTGTATCAGCCCGAGCAAAGATGGATTCAAGTTCATCGCGAAGCAGATCTGCTGCATCCTTCTGATTCAACGCATTCAAGGCGCTCATTTTTCCTAATAAAGACTTAGACCGTCTGGGCATCCGTTGAAGTGCTTTGTCAAATTGTTCGATGGCGGCATTATATTCACCTTGAGCTAGCAACCACTCTCCGTATTGTTCGAAAGAGGGTTTCGTGATCATCGGAGGTCCTGCAGGGTAGTTTGTTTGTTCTTCTAGTTTTACAGCCTGGTCCATATAAGAAACGAATTGGTCATCCTTACCTTCTATTAAAGCCTTCATACCCTGAATTTGGGCGATTATTACGTTAGCACTATTTATAGAATTTTCAGTTGGTGCATATCTACTGGTACCAGCGGCACACATAGCAATACCATCACCAACTACTTGTTCTGAGGCCATTAGGATTTTTCCATGCAGCCATTTTATTTCATCGCTGAGGGTATTGATGTCCTTGTTTTCAAATGCTAACTGAGCTCTTAGAAAACTGCGTACTGATTTGGCCATAAGTCCTATATCATCAACTTTAACGTCCGGATCAAGCATGATATCTTCTGATACAACACCATATTCTGCCAGCTGTCTACTTTGCATGCCAAGCAGATATCCTCTGGCTCCCTTAGTCGGGTCTTTAGGCACATAAGAAAGCATATCTTTGAGAATCTGATCTGCCGCTGTATACCTGCCTTGCTGTAGGAGTCCATAGTGTAGCCAAGCCAAAGAATGATAGCCGCGAGCACCATCTGTTAATTCCTTGTTCTTCATGCGAACTACACTAGCATCATATGAAACCTGATTAGAATTGACGACACCTTCCCACTCTCCAAGAGCCAGATAGATGTGTGATGGCATATGTAAGGCATGAGCAGCATCCGCAGCTACTTTGGCATAGGCATCGGCGGCAGCATGAGCCTCTTTAGCAGACGTCGGACCGTCCAATGCATGTATTTTATAGTGCAGTGCACCTGGATGCAGTGGATTGACTTTAGTGATCTTGTCGGTGATTGATGCTGCTAATTTTAGGTCTTCACTACCGTTACCATACTCTTCAGTTGACCATATTAAGGACAATGCATAAAATGCTGCTATCTCTTGGTGATCTGGATATTGCTCATGAAGAGATGCCAGATACTCGGCTATAATCTTGTTTCGATCATCAAACTGACCTTCACCATACATGATTTCTACCAGTTCCCACATCACCTTTTCCATAGGATCTTCGATAGATGCTAGTCGTTCTTCTTTGGTATCACCAAGACGTGAAAGTATAGCTCTCCCCTTCTCTGTGTTTTGCAATCTCCACAACGCCTTATAGTGACACATTGCCTCTCCCCAATGTGTTAATACCTCAGTATCATCTATAGCAGTCGCTTCCTCAAATGCAAGCAAGGCATCATCATATTCAAAGTTGTGTAGCAGAAGTAGGCCTTCGTCAAATTTTTCTTGAGTAGCCTTGTTCAATGAAAAACCATGTTGTAATTCGCCTAATACGACTTCATCGGATAATATAGATACAGTTGGTTGTTCTTTGGGAGAACAACTAAAGATGATCAAAGAAGATATAAGGAAGGGATAGGTGAAAATTTTCATTTATTCGTTATTTGTGACAGCGTGATAAAGTTATTATTTTCCTTCTCTACTAATGGTTCATTGTTCAGATAATACTTAAAAAATCACCCTACCAGAC
>CAZRXJ010000074.1:0-7689 GCA_964604025.1 uncultured Saprospiraceae bacterium
CTCAGTACTCAAGCACTTACGCACCTATAGCACCCAAGCACTTACAACATTTCAGTCCAGCTCGACAATCCTTCTCCGCTGCGGTCGAAGAGACGTGCTTACCATTTTTACGTTTTCTATTATCTAATCATCTAATCATCACATCAACTAATCATCTCATCAACTCTCTTAACAGCCTGCTTCAATCTTTCTGCTTTGCTTCCTGTAACTGATCCCCAAGGGGCTATTTGCATATTCAACTCATCCACATAATTATCATGCAACATCTTGCGATCATCAGGATGCTCACGAAGCGGATCTTCTTCGTATGGGATATCCCAATCAGGTAGAATATAAAGATCAGGTATTGCATCTTCCAATAGTACGGTAAGCCATGGATGAACAGAACCATACTTGACCTGACTCCACACTTTGATAACCAAGAGACTTGTATCACAGATGATCAGATCTTCTGATACATACTTTTGTTCAGATTCTAATTGTCCGATGGCGATGTGCTTGAGATCACTTTGCTCGTAAGGTCGATCTAAGTTGTTCAGGTATGTTCGCGCATATTCTGGTACTAATGGCGTATTATAATACTGAGATAGGTCTTTGGCAAGCGTGGTCTTGCCACTACACTCTGCACCAGTGATGACTACTTTGATCATATACTTTGCTTCGCTAACATAGACTTACGCCAAGCGATGTATCCTGCTATGGCCAAGAAGATGTATATAAAGTACAACAGACTATAGAAGTAAAGTTCCTTGTAGTAGTAGATTCCTACGGCGAGAACATCTACAACGAACCAATAATACCAGTTTTCGATTTTCTTTCGGGTGGTCAACCATATACCCGTGACACTTAAAATAGAAGTAGTGCTGTCCCAGTATGGCACGGATGCAGTCTCTAATCCATCGATCCAAGAAGGAATGTAGATCAACAACTGAGCAAACACTAGTATCCCAATTATAGTTATCGCTAATTGTAAAAAGGTCTCTTGCGAATTATTCTTCGTGACTACTAACGCTTCGTTAGAACCTGATTTTCCTCTGGTCCAAGTATACCAACCATAGATATTTAATATTAGAAAAATGATGTGCAACAAGAAATCACCATATAATTGCGACTGCCAGAATATCACAAATGAAATCAGGACATAGATAATACCACAAGGCCATGTTAGGATATTTTCTTTAATGAGGAAGTAGACGCAGAGGATGCCAAAGATGAGACCTGCGAATTCTAATGTGCCAATATTGTAAATGTAAGAACCTACTTCTTCTAAGAAAGTACCGATCATACAGCAAATATCTCCTTAATTATTCATTTATAGTACTTCTTCTTTATTATGTTATTTGGCTTGTGGCATACTCAATCTTACTATAGTAACAAAAAAATCAGCACAATTTTTAAGTCGTGCTGATTTGATAGATAGGTACTGTTATATATTCTTACGTCTTGGCTAACACTATTTTTTCAGAAGCTTTTGCTTGAATCATTTCGTAGTACTTTTTTATGCCTTCATAGTAACTAGGATTCAATATGTCACTGTTTTCATTGACAGTGATATTGACTATGATTTTATCTGCACTTGTCGAAACTGTATAAGTGAATTTTTCCATTGACTCGGGAAGCGCAATATTCAATCCTTCTGGTACACTTTCAATCGAATATCCTTCTGGTATATCCAACGCTACTATAGTCTTTTGATTTATTGTCTGATCTCTAAATATAGGTAGAGTTCTTGTCTCAGCAGTAAATGGATTGTCACTGTCCAAAAGACCAAAGAATGCATCTATGTATATTTTTCCATTTATCTCTTCGATTCCAGAATCAGATCCAAATTGTTCTTCGGTGCTGACTTCTTCATTCGTTCCTTTAGATGTATGCTTAACAAAAGATTCGTAAGACCTGTCTTCGTTCACCGACTCATAGTGATCCATTAACTCGTCTTCGTCTCCCACGGAAGAAAGATGTTTAGATTGCATTACTGCTGCGTACTTTTTATACTTAGATTTTACAAAAAAATCGAGTGTCATATCATCTGTAATGGCTGCCTTGGCAACTATTTTGCTGCTTCCTGTATTGGGATTTTTGATTGCTATCTCTTTTCCTCCAGATGAGTTTATTGTTATACCTCTTAAGTTAAGCGCGCGTCCAGGTAAATGGCCATATTCTACATCTTTTTCACTTGCATCAATTAGAATGTGATCTCCGTCTTCATTCTTTACTTGAACCAATAGATAGTTAAGATCTAACTGGCTAGGATGTGTTGCATTAATAAATCCATAATCTCTGGATCTAGTAGCTACTAGAGATGCACTTACATCAGCTTTGCGGAGTAAATTGCAAAGTAGCAAATTGATATCAGCGATGTTACCACTTTTCTCTTTCATTAGATTTTTTAATCCAACATCTGATCTTATACCATAGTAACTATTCCACGTGAAGTTGTCTCTTACATAATTGTAGATGAAGTTTGCTCTTTCTTCTTGTGGAAGCTTTTTAGCTGTTGCTATAATATCATCTGAGCCTTTCACTTTGTTATCTATAAGTGATCCAATCTCCTCATGATCATTAATCATTCTTGATATTCCTGCCCATGATTCTGTGTATGCCTTAGGGTTACTATTAGGCATCTGTGTGCGCAGTAGTTCAAATGATATGGCGCTTCTATAATTATCCATGTATGGCACGAAGTCTTCATCTTCTAGTGCTGGTACATACTCTGTGGAATATGTTGCTATGTGAGCCAAATATGGCACTCTCTCTACAGAAGTCTTTCTATTTACCACAAGACTATTTGTACTAGCGTCGTATGAATGTTTGAATTGTATGGACCGATTAGCAGTCTTCTTTTGAGTCTGAATATATGAGTCTCCTTTACTACTTACATTGTAAGTAAACCATTCTGGGTATTCTACTGTATAGACATTCTTGTCACATGGAATGTCATGTTGAAATTTCCATTGTGGTATCCTTGAACTATAAGGAGTAACAATTTTATATTTGATTTCGATTACACTTCCTTTTTGGATATTAGGGAATGCTATTTTTTTGATTCCTCTATATTTCGTTACCTTCTCGTCGAACATGTGATCCTTCTTCACCTTGGATTCTTTTATCTTTCCATTAACAGAATTATAAACCGTTCCTTTTACATTTGTAACCTTTTCAGTATTCCAAGAATGATTGTAATATGGGATTGAGAGTTCGCCATATTGTGTAGTAGAGTGATCGTATATTTTAATTCTCTTATAGACTTCTCGTATAATTTCGAATCTCGATGTAGTTGTGTTATAAGTTAGTTTTGCACTTCCTTCTTGATACAAGATTGCTGCGTCGGCTGTTGGCTCCATAGGGTGAGCGTTTTGAACGACTTCATCCTTACTAACTTTTCCAAATTTGTAATTGATTGCTTCTGAATCGAAATATGCGAAAAGAAGCAGAATTATTAAAACATTTTTCATGGTTTCATTTAGGCTTTAGGGTTGATAATTAATTTTGATTTATCGTGTGAATTTACTTTTTTTATAAAGTCTCTATATCCATCATACTCACTAGCCGGATAACTTCCCTCTTTAATTATAAGCGATCTTGTGACTATTATTTCTCGATTGTCAATTTTGTGAAAGCGTAAATTGTAATTTCCAAAAGACTTATCAATTGTTACATCTTCAGGTTGTAGTGTAAGCTGTGTTCCTTCTGGTAATTGAATAGTTGATGTATCTATTTGGGTGAATCCCTCGTTTATCTTCATTTCAAGTTTTCTGTTCCTTGAGCGGGGGATATTTTTTAGTTTTCCGTCAAGCTGATGGGCTACAATGATCATCTCCTTTCCTGCGATATACCCATATTGTTCTGTGACTACTTTTATATATTCATTGAACTGAACTTCTTTTTGGATTTTATTATAGTCTGATGACACTAAGTTGAGATTAGAAAGAAGATTCCATTTGTTACGATAATATTCTGCAGGGTCTAATTCATATTCTTCGAGCTGATAGATGTCACTATAAAAAAGTCCTTGTTTATTAGAAGTGCTATGAATCACGGCGTCTCCATATATATCAATGTCTATTTGATGATTATTGATGTTAATGTTTTCTCGATAAGTATAACTTCGTGTCTTTTTAATTTCGCCTCCATCTGGTGTAATGATAAGAGCATTGCGATCATCAGTGAATCCACCAATAAATCCAAAAGGTGTGGAAGAACTGGTGCATTCTAACCAAGTTGTATCTGATCCGATTAGGTCAGGTAGACATAGAATGACGTGAGTTCCTGAAACCTTAGAAAGTTCAGCGTCCATGTTTTTCTTATCCGCTCCTGCGTATATAATTGTGTAATGAGCATCTACTTCAACAAAATCTAACAACGCCTTGGTATAATTAGTGAGCCCTTTGCAATCGCCATATCCAGAATTGTGAACTGATTGAGCATCTATGGGTTTCCAACCACCAATGCCCAATTGAACACTGATATATCGAGATCTATCCTGTACATATTGGTGAACAGCTCTTGCTTTTGCTTCGTCACTTTCGAGATGAGCGGTATGTTGTTTTATTTCATTTTTGACTTTATCGGATAGGTTGTTTTGTTTTTTAAGGATAGAATGATGCATCCATTTTCCAAATTGATTCCAATTGTCATTTCTAGCTATACTTCCTTCAAGTTTGAAGGTGTTTAAAGCATATGACACTTTTGGACAGATCTCATCCCATGTAGGAGAGAGATATTCCTTTTTAATCGCAGGTATGTCATTTGCTTTATAGATAATCCCTGATTTAATTTTATTGCTCTCAATAGAGATTTCTGAATCTGTATTATATTCTTTGATTTTTACTTTGATATTGTTTCCATATGTTAACTGATAACTGCTCTTTTCAACGGCAGTATGAAAGTCTTCTATAGGCATCCAAGAGGGTATAAATGCTGTGTTTTTATATTCCGTTGTTATTTGATAAGATATGGTTACGGGATAAGAAGTGGGTGTATAACTGTATACTAACATTCGAGCGTCTGAATGTAAAGTGCCTCCACTGATAGCACTCATATCTTCAAAGTCTTTCTTTTTTATTCTCTTAATCTCTCTTCCATCTTTGTCAATAACCTGAGCGTTTAGAGATTTTATCTTTGTGCTAGGACTGTGATCAAATGGTAGATAGATCTTATTGCTTTTTTGTTTAATTATAGTCTTGACATATTCATGTGTCACGACCATTTTGTCGATTGATTCTATATGTACCTTAGTATCATCTTGTCTAATGATTACTTTAGCATTCTTCGTTAATTCCTTATTTATATTTTGGGTACTGTAGTCAAAACTGTTATTTTCATTATTGACCAAGAGAAAGCAAATGAGTATTAGGGCCTTCATTTTCTTTAATTGAAATAAGAAATTTCAAAAAAGTCTTGCGATTCTTTTTTGATTGATGTCATTGAATAATTTCAATATTTGTACCAGATTAGTGTTAAATCGATATGGATTTGACATTTGCTAACAAACTGACATATTTTATTAAAGGTCACAATTATCTAATAAACAGGAAGTAATAAAGTCTCAATAGATTAGAGTATTATGAAAAACGCACTCATCACAGGAGTATCCACAGGTATCGGATACGCAGCACTTAAAGCACTCATCAATAAAGGATACCACGTCTATGGAAGCGTAAGAAAACAAGCAGATGCAGATCGCATACTTTCTGAATTCACCGAGGGATTTAGTCCTTTAGTTTTCGATGTCACGGATCAAGAGGCAGTTGACGCTGCAGCTCAGAGGGTATCACAAGAGATAGGAGATTCTGGGTTGTCATGCTTAGTCAATAACTCTGGTATAGCAATAGGAGGTCCACTTCAGGATCAATCTATAGATGAGATTGACTACCATTTTCAAGTTAATGTTATTGGTTTAATGAGGGTTACAAAAGCCTTCTTGCCACTTTTAGGAGCAAGGGATAATCATGCTATTGACCCTGGAAAGATCATCAACATAAGTAGTGTTGCTGGAAAGTTTGCCCAACCCTTCGTTGGTGCTTATGTTGGATCTAAACATGCTGTTGAAGGATTGTCTCATAGTCTACGTCGAGAACTGCTTATCTATGGCATAGATGTAGTCATAGTTGGACCTGGAGCTGTCAAGACACCTATATGGGATAAAGGGATTAACATGGACAAATACAAAGAAACTGCTTATGGTAAGATTTTAGGAAAGTTTGCTTCAGTAGCAAAGAAGGGAGCAGCAGAGGGGCTTTCAGCTGATTTTCTGGGTGAGCAGATTGCAAAGATTGCTGACAATCCAAAGCCAAAATTGAGATATGCATTTGTTCCTAATTCATTAACCAATTGGACGATTCCAAGATTGATGCCTGATAGGATTGTGGATAGATTTGTCAAGAAACAATTGATGGGTTGATTCTTGAGTATAAAGACTCAGGATGCCTATTTGAATAGTAATTATCACCACTTCAACTGTGATTCGAGCTTAAGACCCCGAAGAATCGAAGTTGAAGTGTTGAACCTATGCCAACCTTAATCTTTAATCTGCCTGAACTTGATCTTATAAGCAGTATCCACGTCACAATTTCAGTGGACCACTTTCGATTCTTTTTTAATTTATTTCATCATTCTGTCATATATTCTATTCTTAGGTAACTAACCATATAAAAGGAACACAATCCAGTTGATGTTGGACCAAAGAATACAAAGATTTAAAGAGATCGTAGAGGATAACAAGGTTAGCATCTATAGGATATGTCGCATCTATGCTGTTGCACCTTTGGAGCTTGAAGACTTGTTTCAAGAGGTTGTTTTTCAAGTATGGAAGTCGTATTCAACTTATAATGGCAAGGCGGAGATTGGAACTTGGATCTACAGAATCGCACTTAACGTATGTATGCGATTCAAGCTCAGATTAGAAAAGCAAAACACCCTAACTGCAGAACTGACCACAAATGGGATAGCTTTTTCGGATACATCTGGGGATGATGATCAGGAAGAGCGATTTATTGCTTTGAGAAGTTGTATCAGAACCCTTAAAGAAACTGATCAATCCTTGGTGATATTATATCTCGAAGGACTGGCCTATAAAGAGATATCAGATATCACTGGGTTGACTGAGAACCACATTGCCGTCAAGATGAAAAGAATAAGAAAGATATTATTGGATTGTATCACTCCTAAGATTAAAGGAATATGACAGATCAAGAAATCAGAGACATTTGGATGAACTCGGGAAATTATAAAACAATAGAAGTATCATTGCCAGAACTAATTGGTAGTCTTAAAAAGAAATTGAAGAATAAGGATAGGATGTTATTTTGGAGAGATGGAAGGGAGATAATTGCGGCTCTGGCGGTTATAGTTATTTTTGGATATCAGATCATTATAGAAAATATTTTGTTTTCGAAAATAATTTCAGGAATGATCATTGTCTGGTCATTCTTTATAATCTACAAGTTAATGAATGTGAGAAAATATAAAAAAGTAATTGACCTGTCTGAGCCGTTTAGAAATCAGATCCAAAAGGAAAGGATCTACCTGAAGCAACAATCAAATCTACTAGATAGTATACTTTATTGGTATGTGGGCCCTTTCGCTTTGATATACGCTATATCGATAATTAGTAGAGAGTTTACTGGTCAATTCGATTTGGGTTACCTTGTTTCCATTGCCCCTCGACTAGGGATTTTATTCTTGTTG
>CAZRXJ010000075.1:0-7646 GCA_964604025.1 uncultured Saprospiraceae bacterium
TGAAGATGTTATAGCAGGTCAGGGTACATTGGCCATTGAGATATTGGAGGATGCTAAGGTCCCTATAGACTATCTACTTGTATCCGTTGGCGGAGGAGGCCTTATATCTGGGATGGCGAGCTACTTTAAGGTATTGAGCCCGAGCACTAGGATTATCGCAATAGAAGCTACTGGCGCTCCTTCTCTTAAAGCTGCTCTTGATAAAGGAGAAGTTGTCATCTTGGATAATATTGATGGATTCGCCGATGGTATCGCAACCAAGAGTGTCGGTGAACTACCCTTACTTATATGCAAAGAGACTGTCGATCGACATATCCTTGTACCCGAAGGCAAGATGTGTGCGACAATATTGTCATTGTATAATGAAGAAGCAATTGTAGTTGAGCCTGCTTGTGCCAGCACTATTGCTGCATTGGACGACCTTGAAGATGAGATAAAGGGTAAGAATGTCGTCTGTGTACTGAGTGGCGGCAACAATGACATCACTCGCATGGAAGAGATCAAAGAAAGGGCCTTGATGTATGAAGGGAAGAAACATTATTTTATAGTTAGATTTCCACAGAGAGCTGGAGCGCTGAAGGAGTTTCTTAATCTACTTGGACCAGAAGATGATATAGCTAGATTCGAATATACCAAGAAAACTAATCGTGATAGTGGACCTGCTCTTATTGGAGTCGAGCTAAAAGATCCTAATAATTTTGATTCTTTGGTACAAAGAATGTCAGATGCAGGTATTGATTTTCAACATTTGAATAAGAGTCCGATGTTGTTTGAGATGTTGGTGTGATTGATTATCTATTCGACGTACTTTATAATACATGCACGGCCACCAAAGCTATAGCCGCTGGTATAGCTTGCACATATAAGATTCGCTTACTGGCTGTCATTGCACCATATATACCCGCTATAAGTACACAACTAAGAAAGAATATAGAGATGTAAATATTCCACGGATGTGTTTTTATAATTAAAGACCAGATTAACCCTGCTGCAAGGAAGCCATTGTATAATCCTTGATTAGCAGCCATCGCCTTTGTTGGCTCAAATATGTCCTTTGGAAAAGATCGGAATATTTTTGGACCTCTACTTGTCCAAGCAAACATCTCAAACCACATAATGTAAATATGAAATAGTGCAATTACCGCAATTAGAATGATAGATATGATATGCATCGTTAAGTGTTTTTACAAAATAACTAAATTGGTGAGCTCTTAAATGATACTTGACTTTCTATTCGTAGAATTATCATTAAATGATTGGCTTTCCATTATTATTTACTACTGATCACTACTACAAATTCACCTTTGGTATTTCCTTTTTCTAATTGCTCTAAGACCTCTGATGTGCTTCCTCTGAATATCGTTTCATGAAGTTTACTTATTTCTTTTGCAACAAAGATTAGTCTGTCAGGCCCAAGATGTTCATTAGCCTCTTTTAAAAGTTTTAATATCCTATGAGTGGATTCGTATATCACAATTGTACAATCCAACTGAGCAAGATATTTCCATCTTGTTTGCCTTCCTTTTTTATGAGGTAGGAATCCCTCAAAATAGAACTTATCGGATGGGATGCCAGACATAGCCAGTGCAGGAATAATGGCATTGGCTCCAGGCAAACAAGTGACGCGTATATCTTCATCATAACATGCCCTAACTAATAAGAAGCCTGGGTCAGAGATAGCAGGCGTACCAGCATCAGTGATCAACGCGATGTCCATATTGTTAAGAAGCATGTCTAGGATCTTTGATATAGTTGCATGTTCATTGTGAGCATGGTAGGCCATCATCTTTACGCCTATTTCAAAGTGCTTTAATAGTTTGCCTGATGTACGTGTATCTTCGGCTAATATCAGTTGGGCAGAATCCAATACTTCAATAGCCCTAGGTGTCATATCACCGAGATTGCCAATGGGTGTTGGGACAAGATAAAGCATTCACGAATATGAGCATTTTTTAACGCTATTATAAGATGTAAAGAGCTAGTTGGGTCGTTTATATCTATGTTTATGTTTAATTTAAGCTAATCTCAGTGATGAAGCGCATATTTTTCTTTTTTATGATTTTGGGTAGTTTTTTGAGCCAATCAGTGGGACAAGTACTCAATGACGACTGCTTTATAGCCTTTAACATAGAAGACATCGAAGACTTTTGCTCTTCAGGATTCACCAACGAACAAAGTGTGCCTTCATCTGATCCTGCGCCTGATTGCTGGGGCAATGGTGATGAGACGATGGATGTGTGGTATAGCTTTACACCAAGAAGTAGTGGCTTGTTGCTAAGGTTTTTTGGTAGTGGTAGGTCTACTAATTTCACAATAGACAATGTTGCCATCGCTTTATATGAAGGACGATGTAACGCGCTTGAAGAGCTTGGTTGTGAGAGGCGTAATGATGGAACTGATGACATTTTTGAAAGGATATTTACAGATATAGTGATAGGCCGTATTCATTATATAAGGGTTAGTTCTTCGAGTAATGACGCAGGATCTTTTCAACTTTGTTTGTCACAATTCAATCCGATACCAGAGCCACAACAAGACTGTATCACTGGGGTAGTATTGTGCGATAAGTCGACTTTTGTTGTAGAGCAAATAGAAGGCGCAGGGCTGGACAATGATGAGGCTGCAGGATCTTGCCTTGATGGTTCAAGTCCTGATGACCCTACACCACTGGGTCCAACTGAGACAAGTTCTGTCTGGTATAAATGGACAGCTGCCAATTCTGGATCTTTAACATTTACTCTTATTCCCAACAATGACGATACAGAAGAAGATTTAGATTTTGCCATCTATAGATTACCAAATGGTATCACGGATTGCGATGATAAAGAACTACTTCGATGTATGGCGTCAGGAGCTCCTTTTTCGGAAGATATCTGCCTTGGTCCTACAGGGCTAAGAGCTGGCGAGACTGATGTTGTAGAATTTACCAATTGTGAAGACGGGAGTAACAATTTTCTTGCACCTCTTGATATGATTGAAGGAGAAAGTTATGTACTACTAGTTAATAACTTTTCTAATAGTGGATTTGGATTTACAATTGACTTTGGCGGTACGGCTGAATTTTTAGGTCCAGAACCAGATTTTGAATTTATATCAATTGACGATTTTGAATGTGATAGAACAATAACTTTTGAAAATCTTTCTAATTCTCAGACGGACAGTATTGTTGATTTTCAATGGAGATTTGGAGAAGGTGCAACACCATTGGTGGCGAATGGGGAAGGGCCACATGATGTAGTATATGAATCATTCGGCGATAAGATAGCAGTGCTCACTGTAGAATCTTCTAAAGGTTGTAGAGTTACCAAGACTTTAGATTTGTTTATTGAGCCGTGTTGTGCAGATATGGTTCAACTTGAACTTACACCTGAAGTCCAAGATCTAACTTGTTTTGAATCTGGAGATGGGTCGATCATGGCTGCTGCCACAAACGGTACACCAGAGTATTTGTTTTCATTAGATGATGGACCGTTGCTTCCAACGGATATATTCAATGGTTTAGTAGCTGGAGATTATACGCTTACCGTACTAGATGTGAAAGGCTGTGAAGTCTCTGAGACATTTGAAGTTGAACAACCTGAAGAAATAGAACTTACTTTAAGCGGCCCAACAGATACTATTAGATTGGGTGGAAGTGGACAGATCACTTCAGACTTTTTCCCTACTGATAGAGAGCTCATCTATATGTGGATGCCGCCCAATGGGTTGAGTTGTACCGACTGCCCTGATCCAGAAGTGACGCCACCTGGCACAACGACATACACGTTGACGGTTACAGATCAAGATGGTTGTATACAGAACCTGGATATTGAGATATTAACCGACAATGTAAAACCATTTTATGCACCCAATATCATCTCTCTCTCATCATTGGATCCTGATAATGGTATTTTTAAAATTTTTAGCAATATATCAGCCGAGCAGATTGAAGATCTTTCCATTTTTGATCGATGGGGAGGGGAGATGTACCAAGTAGAGAATATTGGTTTTGATGATGTTGATTTTGTAGGATGGGATGGCATCGTACAGAGTACTGGGAGGAAGGTAAATCCTGGAGTTTTTATTTGGATAGCTACTGTGAGATTTATAGATGGAGAAGTGCGTACCTTTGCTGGTGACCTTACAGTTGTAGATTAATCCATGAAGATTTTTAATTTTCTAATTGCCTTAGTTTTTATGTTGCAATCTTGTGATCAAGTTGAGCACATTGTTGAAGAAGGGCTTGAGACTAATAAGGAGATCGCAACAGATATAGAACTCTACTACTCTGATAGTGCCATCACACAATTCAAAATCATCTCACCAAGGAGAGAATCTTATGTCCAAGACAAAAAGCTTATAGAAGAATATCCATTAGGACTGAATGTAGAGTTTTACGATAAAGAACAAAATGTGATATCATCAATGAAGGCACCATATGCTAAAAGAATAAGTGTAGATGGCATCATGATTATGAAGAATGCGAAAGAAGAAAATGTAATTCTTGTCAATGGAGAAGGAGACAAGTTAACCACTACTGGTATCGAATGGAATGAAATTGAAAATACATTGAAGACTAATAAGTTTGTACAATTGGTAAAGATGAGTACAAGAGATACTTCTTATGGGATTGGATTTGAAGCTTTAGATGATTTTTCTAAATTCAGGATCATTCAACTAAAGGGTAAAAGACGATATCAGAATCTTAACCAAGGACTGGGATTAGAAAGATAATCTAAGCCATCGAGAAAACTTACTTTTGTAATTTATAAGTACATATGATCACCCTTATTATTCTAATTGTTCTCTTTCTTGGTTTTTCAGCATTTTTTTCTGGATCTGAGATAGCATTTGTCTCCGCTAACAAGTTGGGTATTGAGATTAAGAGAGAAGATGGCTCTAGGAGAGGGCATATACTAGGCCGCTTTTTTGATAAGCCAGAAGATTTTTTAGGTACTATGTTGGTCGGCAACAATATTGCTTTGGTCGTCTTGACTACTTTTGTCACTCAATTACTTAGACCTGCTTTTAGTGGATGGTTGTCTCCTGATGGTTATGGATTTATGCTAGCCAGTACGGTTCTAATTACATTAGTTGTACTTGTGTTTGGAGAGTACCTGCCTAAGACAATCTTTAGATTATATGCTAATGAATCATTGTTCTTTTTTGCTTATCCATTAAAGTTCTTTAAGTATCTATTGAAGTTGCCAACATGGATTATGTTAGGTATGACCAATCAGATTATGAAGCTATTCGTTAGTTCACCGAATAAAAGTCTATCCGAAGCTTTGAGCCGAACTGACTTGCATCACTATATAGAAGAGACTGTTGGGGATTTTAATAAGGACATTGACAAAGAGATATTTACAAATGCGCTTAATCTAAATCAACTCAAAGTCAGGGATTGCCTGGTGCCTAGACCGGAGATTATACATATCGATAAAAGTGAAAATACGGAAGAGCTCATTAATCTCTTCAAAGAAACAAAGGTGTCCAGAATACTCATCTCGGACGGAGATATAGAAAATATAACTGGCTATATCCATCACCAACAATTGTTGGATCAACCGAAGAGTTTCCAAAAATTAATTATAGATATTCCATTTGTTCCAGAAGCTATGAATGCTAGGGATTTAATGCTGGCCTTTATCAATCAGAATACTAACATAGCTTGTGTTGTAGATGAATTTGGTGGGATCGCTGGGATCATTACTTTGGAAGATATTTTAGAAGAGATCTTCGGAGAGATAGAAGATGAACATGATAAAGAAGAATATGTAGAGACTGTAATCTCTGATCATGAGTATTTGTTTTCAGGAAGATTAGAAATCGATCAACTCAATGAGACATATCCTTTGTTGGATTTTCCAGAAGGAGAGTACCATACGTTATCTGGATATCTTGTTATGACATCTGGCAATATACCCGAGATGGAAGGTGATATGATTGAGATGGATGGTTATCAATTTATAATTGAAAAACTCAGTGATACCAAAGTAGAATTAATAAGAGTAATTAAATTAGAAGAATCTGATAGAGAAGAAGGGTAGCCAGCCTAAAAGAGCTACTACTTATAAGTTATTTTCTAATTTATGCTATATCACTAAGGTGCTATTGCTTACACATCTACATTGGCGTAAGTGGCATTCTCTTCAATAAACTGACGTCTTGGTGGCACTTCATCTCCCATGAGCATTGTAAATACTCTGTCAGATTCGTGAGCATCTTCAATTCCTACTTGTCTTAGCATACGGCTATCGGGATCCATAGTTGTCTCCCATAACTGCTCTGCATTCATCTCGCCCAGTCCCTTATATCTTTGGATTTTTACTTTCGATTCATCCCCGTCGCTATAAAAGTTAATTGCATCTTGACGCTCTTCTTCATTCCAACAATATCTGAATTGCTTGCCTTTACTCACTCTATAAAGAGGTGGTGCTGCAACATATATATGACCGTTGGTTATCAGTGGGTACATATATCTAAAGAAAAATGTTAGGATAAGTGTTACAATGTGACTACCATCAACATCGGCATCACACATGATGATCACTTTGCTATATCTCAGCTTTTCAGTGTTTAGAATGCGCTCGCCATCTTTTTCTTCGATATTTACACCAAGTGCGGTAAACATGTTTTTAATCTCTTCGTTCTCATAGATCCGATGCTCCATTGCTTTTTCAACATTGAGTATCTTACCTCTCAATGGCAGAATGGCTTGATATTCCCTATTACGGCCTTGTTTTGCAGTTCCTCCAGCAGAATCACCCTCCACTAAGAATATTTCACATTCGTCTGGATTACGAGAACTACAATCTGACAGCTTGCCAGGTAAGCCTCCTCCTGTAAGGATGTTCTTACGTTGGACCATCTCCCGCGCCTTCCGTGCTGCATGTCTTGCAGTAGCAGCTAAGATGACCTTATCGATTATAATCTTTGCCTGTTTAGGATTTTCTTCCAGGTAGTACTTAAGTACATCGCCAACTGCGCGTGAGACGATACCTGTTACCTCGCTATTACCCAACTCACCTTTGGTCTGACCTTTGAATTGTGGTTCTGGTACTTTGACGGATACAACGGCTGTCAGCCCTTCTCTAAAGTCTTCGCCAGAAATAGCAAACTTGAGTTTGTTGAACATGCCACTGTCCTTGCCGTATTGGGTAAAAACTCTATTGACAGCTCTCCTGAAACCGTTGACATGGCTACCACCTTCTCTTGTGTTGATGTTATTGACGAATGAGAAGATATTCTCCTTAAAGCTCGTATTATACTGCATGGCCACTTCGATCTCTACATGGTCTTCTTTGCCAGTTACATATATAGGTTCATTGATCAATGGGGTTCGCGCTTCATCGAGGTACTTCACATACTCTAATAATCCTCCTTCAGAATAATAGTCCTGACGTTTAGGCTCTCCTTTATCGTCGAGGTCTCTTAAGTCAGTTAAAGAAAGCTTAAGTCCTTTGTTCAAAAAAGACAGTTCCTTTAGACGAGTAGCAAGTGTGGCAAATTTGTATTCTGTTTCTTCAAAAATCTCTGCGTCGGGCGTGAACTTGATGGTTGTACCCGTTGATTCACTTGTACCTATCTCTTTGACATCTGATATGGGTTTCCCATCAGAGTACTCCTGCATATATAGCTTGCCATTACGCTTCACTTCCGCTCGC
>CAZRXJ010000076.1:0-7632 GCA_964604025.1 uncultured Saprospiraceae bacterium
CCTTATACAATTCTCTATGCTCCCATCTTGCGACACTCGGCTTTGCTGCTATAAAATATATCGTGGCTTCTGGAAGTTGTTGTTGCAAGTTAGCAGCGAGTCTTTTTGCATTATCCAACACAGTCATAGGAGTATGATCCATAATAAGATCGTTGTCACCTTCGTAGATAAACACCTTTTTAGGTTGATATTGAATTATTAGTTGCTCTTGATAGTGCAACAAATCCGGAAAAGTCGACCCACCAAAACCAGTATTGACTACGTTATAACCTTCAAAGTCACTAGCAAGAGATGACCAAAATCTCACACTCGAGCTACCAGTGAATAGATACACTTCCTTATCTGGAGTAACCGAGTTTTTTAAATTGATATCTTCTACTTCTTTTTGAAAGCGTAGGGGGTTTTGAGCATCAACATATATAAATGTGATACAAGCACTCAGAAATATTATAAATCGCAAGATCATTTCTACAACGGGTAAGTAAATTATAGGGTTTCAATATTATCAATGTCACAAGCCATATATTTACAAATACATGACCTGATCATTTCAACAATATAAGACATGGTATTAAGAATTCTACTTTTTGTGGTAAGCCTTTTTTTAAATTTCAACATTTGGGCACAAGCTGATCCAACTATTATTAAAGAATTAGATCAGTACTTCGAGTCTGCACGCCATCAATGGGAAGTGCCAGGAATGTCCGTCACAATTGTAAAAGATGGCAACACCTTGTTATCCAAAGGTTACGGCATATCTTCTATCAATAATGATAAAGAGGTTGATGATCAAACCATGTTCATGTTGGGTTCTACAACTAAAGCTATGACGGCCGCAGCTATGGCCATGCTTGTTGATGAAGGCAAGGTAGATTGGAAAGACAAAGTGACGAAGCATCTACCGTGGTTTCAACTTTACGATCCTTATGTAACTAATGAACTTACGGTCAAAGATTTATTCACCCACAATAGTGGACTCGGCAATACTGATATGCTCTGGACACTATGGGATTATAGCACTGAAGAAATTGTAAAAAGAATCGCAAAGCAGCCATTGAGTTATAGTTTCAGAGGTGGCTACACCTATCAAAATATCATGTATGCTACAGCAGGTTTGATTATCGAAAAGGCAAGCAAACAAGATTGGTCAGACTTTGTGCATGATAGAATCTTTCTACCGCTTGGTATGTCCAATACTTGTGCTTTGAAGTCATGTGCATCACAATATGTCAA
Source organism: uncultured Saprospiraceae bacterium (assembly GCA_964604025.1). Lineage (GTDB taxonomy): Bacteria > Bacteroidota > Bacteroidia > Chitinophagales > Saprospiraceae > JAJRXG01. Next base: position 1,234 of record CAZRXJ010000076.1, read on the forward strand.
CCGAGCAGCTCCACATTATAATACCGAGCAAGGACTCATCCAGATTATAGATTCTAATGCAGATAGTATAGGGTCAGCTGGATCTGCCTGGTCATGCTCTGCAGATATACAGAAGTGGATGAAGTTCGTCCTCGATAGCGCAGTGGTAAATGGAAAAAGGATGATCAGTAAGAAGAATTTTGAAGTGCTTCATAGTCCACAGATTATCATTCCTAAGTCGAGCTTTTATCCTACAGCCCAACTCACTAAGCCCAACTTTACCGCATATAGTCTTGGGTGGTTTTTACACGATTATAAAGGAGAATATGTACAATTTCATACAGGCAGTCTCAATGGTTCTGGAGCCATCATAGGACTGATGCCAGAGCATAACTTAGGAGTATATGTCATGGTCAATCTTGAGAATGCTGAAGTGCGACATGCGATTATGTACAAGGTATTCGATGAGATGATGGGTATTGGTGATAGGGACTGGAGCACAGATATCAAAGCTATATATGATAGACGAGCTGCTGACCGCCAAGAAGGACTGACAAGACGCATCCATCAGCGACAGAAAGATAAGCCCTCAGACATCACCATTGATGAGATGATGGGCACTTATGTAAATGAATACTTGGGTCAACTCACGATTGATGATACTGATAAACTTAGGATTAATTGTCGAACTGATCGACATATAACGTTGACACACTGGCATCATAATACCTATATGGGAAAGATCGAAGAATACCTTCAAGACAATGGGAGCTTGATTGATTTTGATCGATCAGCTCAAGGTAATCTCTCTTTCAATTTGTATGGATATGAGTTTGTGAGACAATAATAGATGACAGACTATAGATTTCAGGCAACAGACGACTGACTACAAGTCATAGACAACAGACTGACTTCTCAATTCTCACATCTAACTTATTCGGTAACGAGTATTTATGTGGCTTAAGCCAATGAAGAGCCTCACTTCTGGGCAAAAGAAAAGCCCTTTGTAAGGAGGGCCATTCTTAAGGATAAAATATCCAACTTTAGTCTAAGTCATAAATTGAACTCTAAGGTCCAAAGTATTTCTTTGGTACGTTGATGATTTAACAGAGACAAATATACACTTCTTAGCGAAAGTTGTGGACTTTTAATCAAATTAATATATAAAATTAATCATAATGTATAAACTATAATCTCAGTGCTTGAGAAAGGTCATTAATTAGGTCTTCAGGATGTTCTAAACCAATACTTAATCTGACCAATCCAATATCCAATGACATCGCCTCAAACTGTTCTGGAGTCAGCTCTTTGGCATAGCTAATCGTAGGTGCGTAGACCAGGCTTTCATGACCGCCCCAAGATACACCGAGTTTGAATAAGTTTAACTTATTGACAAAGGTCTTAACCTTAGCGATATCATCTATAGCGAGTACGATACTCAACAATCCGCCATAACCCATCATCTGCTTTTTACCCAAGTCATATTGTGGGGAGGACGGTAAACCTGGGTAATTGACCTTTCTTATAGAGACATGGCTTTCTAGAAACACCGCTATCTTTAATGCACTTTGCTGATGTCTTTCCATCCGCAGTGGAAGTGTTCTGAGACTTCTCAATATCAACCATGCTTCAAATGGCGCCATTTTTCCGCCATAAAAGGCATGTTCTTTAACAATGATCTCATCTATATCTTCTTTAGAACCAACTATGACACCACTCACCACATCACTGTGACCACAGAGATACTTAGAAGCAGAGTGCACTTCTATATCAACACCCATTGCCAGAGGTTTTTGAAAGATTGGGCTGGCCCATGTATTGTCAATGATGGTCTTAATGTTATGCTTTTTGGCCAAAGCGACAACGCTTGGTATGTCCTGAAGGTCAAAGGTCTGACTGGTTGGGCTTTCTAGATATATAAGAGTCGTAGTAGGTCGTATGGCTTCTTCAAACTCACTCGTGTTTGTACCACTTAAATATGTGACGTCAATCTGATTTTTTTGTTTTAGATAAGTCCCAATAAATGAGTTTGCTGGACCATAGATGTTCTTAACGGTTATGATATGATCCCCTGCTTTAACGAAGTGCATGATAGCTGATGAGATAGCCGCCATACCTGATGCGCACAATTTTGCTTTTGCTCCCTTACATAGATCCGCTATCTTTTTTTCAGCTATCTCTACTGTCGGATTCATCAATCGCGAATAGACAAAGCTCTCAGAGATATGGCTGAATGCATGGTCTATTGCATCCCAATCTTCAAAGGCAAATAAAGAGTTTTGATATATCGGAGGGACGATAGCACCTTGATGTTTGGCATATTCGCCTTCATCATGACACAACTTGGTTTCATCTCGGAGTTCTTTAGATGTATGATCTGACAACACTTTAAGAATGGTTTCTTTCCAAGGTAATATTAATTGAGATATGCCCCATCAGGCATCTCACCGATCACCTTATAGTTACCTCCTTTATTCTTCATTACTTGTCCCCACAACTCATAATGCTTTGTCTTAAATGCATAATTAACATCCATGTGTGCTTCGACCCACGACCCATAGTCCATCTCATCTTTTAATTGTCCAGGAGACCACCCGCTATATCCCAGAAAGAACTTGATGTTCTGTGGCTGTACCAGTTTAGAATCAATTAAAAACTTAAGTTTTTCAAAATCCCCACCCCAATAGATACCTGGAGCAATCTTTACGCTATCATCCAATATGTCTCCTACATCATGAATATAATGAAGAGTCTCTTTTGCGACTGGACCACCAAAGTAAACAGGAGATTCTATCTCTGGAAAATCCTCAATTAGTTCATTCATCATGACTTTAATGGGCTTATTAAGTATAAAACCAACTGATCCATCAGCCTGTGTATGTTCAGTTAGCAATATCACAGCCCGCTTAAAGTGCGGATCCATCATGAATGGCTCAGCAAGAAGGACGAGGCCTTTGCGGAGGAGTGTCTTATTTATCCTTCTTGCCACAATTCTGAGGTTACTTCTCTTGATATCTTGCGGAGCATGCCCAATAAAATCTTCCCACGTCCACCTACTTCAACAAAGTTTTCAGTACCATCAGCGATCATTCGTTGTATTGAAGCTGTCCATCTGACCGGATTGATCACTTGGTTGATCAGGTTGTCACGTATCTCTGCTGCTAAGAAGTGTGGTTGTGTGTCAACATTCTGATACACAGGGATCTGTGCATCCTTCATATCTACTGATGAGATGGCTGCTCTAAAGTCATCCATCGCTGGTTGCATATAAGGGCTGTGAAATGCGCCTCCAACTGCGATCTCAAGTGCTCGCTTCGCACCTGCTTCTTTACACTTTTCTATAGCAAGAGTGATACCTTCTTTAGAACCAGATATCACTAGTTGACCCGGACAATTATAATTGGCTGGGACAACATCATCAATCTCAGCACAAATAGACTCAACAAGACTATCTTCCATACCCAATACTGCCGCCATCGTGCTCGGATTCAGTTCACATGCTTTCTGCATAGCTTCTGCTCTCTTTTGAACCAAGATCAGACCATCTTCGAAAGTCATCACTCCCGCTGCAACACAGGCAGAGATCTCACCAAGCGAATGCCCTGCTACTGCACTGGCTTCCGCTTTGTCTTTATATTGATCATAGACCAACATGCTATGTAGATATACTGCTGGCTGGGTGTATATCGTCTGAGTCAAGCGCTCTACTGGTCCTTCTGCCATAATCTCACTCAATCGATACCCAAGTATGTCATCTGACTTGGCCATCATCTCTTTCGCAGTCGTAGATTGGGCTTGAATCTTCGAGCCCATACCAACAAATTGGGCCGCTTGACCTGGAAATAAAAGTGCAGTCTTCATCTATAATTTATCTTAAATGAGATCCTATTAGATTTAAAAATTCTCCTCTGGTTTCAACATTTCTAAACTCACCTGTAAATGCAGAAGTTGTAGTAGAAGAATTTTGCTTTTGAACACCACGCATCATCATACACATATGCGCTGCTTCTATCACAACAGCAACTCCGAGAGGATTAAGTGTATCTTGGATACAATTGAGAATCTGATCTGTCAGTCTTTCTTGAACCTGTAATCTGCGCGCAAAAGCATCCACTACTCGTGGAAGTTTGCTTAATCCAACTACATAACCATCAGGTATGTAGGCGATATGCGCTTTCCCAAAAAAAGGAAGGATATGATGCTCACATAACGAATAAACTTCGATATCCTTGACAATAACCATCTCACTATAATCTTCTTGAAACAATGCTCCTTTTAATATCTCTTCGGGACTTAAGTCATAACCATGCGTCAAGAACTGCATGGCCTTCGCCGCACGCTCGGGGGTCTTCTTCAACCCCTCTCGTTGCGGATCTTCATTCAAGAGTTCGATGACACGTTCGAAGTTGCTTTTGAGCGATTCTGTTACAGCTCCAGAATAAATCTCCTTTTTCTGATAACCCATATTTACCTTTATCTTGTTCTGAATGATAATCAAACACGCTACGGTCGTACTTGTTTATAAGGCTGCAAGAAAAGCAGATTGTCAGAATTCATCGATCTAATATTGACATTTATCTTAAAATAAAAGGGGCATCACATTTTAGGCATTAGTTTAGCCGCATGTTTATCACTACAGACAATGACCATAAATTCTATGAACTGATCGAAAGAGGGGTTCAACGCGGTCTACTATACCATATCTTCTTTTGGGTGATATTCTTCCTATTTATGGTTATCAATCGACCTGAAAGTGTCAGTCTTGGAGCCAATATGATAAGACAGTCTATCCGAGTGATATTCTATATCATCATTGTCTATATCAATCTGTACTATCTGTTTCCTCGATATCTTAAGCTCAACAAACTCTTTACTTATCTTTCTTTACTTATCATCCTCGTAGCTATAGCCACACCTATAGAAGTCATGTTACATCATTTTTTGTTCTCCGATTCGCGAATTCCATTGAAAGATGAGTTCACATTCAGCAGGAATAGTGCTGTATTTTTAGGAACCTTCTTTGTTGGGTTTTCTTCTTCGATATATAAGATTATCAATGACTGGATGGAACACCAACGAGAACGGATGGATCTCCAACGTCAGAATCTAACTTCAGAACTCAAGTATCTAAAGACACAGATCAATCCACACTTCTTCTTCAATACACTCAATAGCTTATATGCACTTACGTTAAAGAAATCTGATAGAGCACCCGAGATCGTATTGAAGCTATCAGATATGATGCGATATATGCTCTATGAGAGTAACGAGCGAATGTTATCACTGGATCAAGAGATAAAGTATATTGAGAACTACCTCGACCTAGAGAAGCTAAGACATGGCGAAAACTTTAAAATAGAAATGAATATCACAGGTGATCCAGTTGGGCACAAGATAGCACCTCTGTTATTCATTCCATTTCTCGAAAACAGTTTCAAGCATGGCATTGATCATGAATTAAAATCAGGTTATGTATGTATCAACTTAGACATAAAGCATAAAGCACTCAAGTTAAATGTAGTCAATAGTGTACCTCAAGAAGAGATAGTGATAGCCAAAGAGGAAAAAAAGGTTGGTGGTATAGGCTTGACAAACGTTCGTCGAAGATTAAACATTCTATATCCTAAAAGACATAAATTGGAAATAAACAAGACAGATGTTGAGTTTCAAGTAAACTTAGATCTGCAAATCAATAACGCTACAAACAATACGAAATGATCAATACTATAATCGTCGATGATGAACCACTTGCATTGGAGATTCTCGAAGCACACATCAGCAACATACCAGAACTTAATCTGATCGCGAAATGTGGTAACGCCATGGAAGCCAACCAGGCACTTAGAGACCATGATATTGATCTTATGTTTTTAGATATTCAGATGCCTCAATTGACAGGTGTTGAGTTTTTGAGATCACTGTCCAATCCTCCACTTGCGATCTTCACTACTGCTTACGCAGAATATGCAGTCGAAGGATTTAACTTAGAAGCTTTAGACTACTTGTTAAAACCGATCAGCTTTGAAAGGTTCTTAAAGGCGTCTAATAAAGCTATTGACAAGTTCAAATCCGAACGCACAGCTACCGTTAGCAGCGACTCAGAAGATGATTTCTTCTTTGTGAAGAGCGACAAGAAGATGATGAAGGTATATTATAAGGACATACTTTATATAGAAGGACTTAAGGACTATGTCATCATCAGAACTGAGACAGGTAGAGTAATTACTTTGCAGACAATGAAAAGTCTAGTTGTAAAATTGCCAAGTGATATCTTTCAAAGAATCCATCGATCCTACATCTTAAATCTCAATAAGTTAAAAGCCATCGAAGGCAACATGGTAGAATTAGTAGAAAAAGGGCAAACCAAAAAAATTGGTTTACCCTTTACTCCATATGTAGTAAGCTGCTCGGCAAGTCTTA
>CAZRXJ010000077.1:0-7626 GCA_964604025.1 uncultured Saprospiraceae bacterium
ACTATTATTAGCGTTGGTCGTAGAGGTCACATCGTTGCGATACAAGAAGTATCGGCATTCATGTAGCACTTTACCCGCATTGATAAGATTCTTGTACGATAGATTAATTGGATGCTTGACATATCAGCAATTCGAACCTTTCTATGGATCGAGCGAGCAATCGTTTTTAGAATTTCTTAATACTTTGGGCATGCGCACTTCTGAGGAGAAAAGCAAAGCTGCTTACGATCAACTATTTGTCGATCAATGATATAAATTGAAAAAACTAAGTGAAAGACTTAGCAACAACCAGCTTCTTTCCGCCATGAGTATAATCATAAAATCCTTCGCCAGACTTTCGACCTAATTTTCCAGCCGTGACCATGTTTACTAGTAGAGGATTAGGAGCATATCTATTATCACCTAGTCCGCTTTGGAGGACTTGACATATATTCATGCACACGTCTAACCCTACAAAGTCTGCTAACTGAAGCGGCCCCATTGGATGGGCCATACCTAACTTCATGACAGTATCTATCTCTTCGACTCCAGCAACCCCTTGTTGTAGTGCGGTGATCGCTTCATTGATCATTGGCATGAGTATGCGATTAGCTGCAAATCCTGGAAAATCATTGACCTCAACAGGTATCTTACCCAGTCCTTCAGCGACTTCCATGATTGTCTGAGTGGTCTGTTCCGAGGTATTATAACCTTTGATAACTTCTACTAATTTCATTACCGGTACAGGGTTGAAAAAGTGCATACCTATTACATTCTCTGGTCGTGATGTAGCCGTTGCAATCTTAGTTATGGATATACTCGAAGTATTAGTAGCGAGGATGGCATCTGCTGGAGCGACTTCGTCGATCTGATCGAATATCTTCAACTTGAGGTCTTCGTTTTCAGTAGCCGCTTCTATAATGATATCCGCATGAGCGACTGCAGCAGGTAAGCTTGTATGTGTTGATATGTTGGCTAGTGTCGCTGCTACTTTTTCAGGTGTCGTGTGTTCTTTTTTCAGCATCCGCTGAAGATTCTTATCGATAGTTGACATTGCTTTATCCAAAGCCTTTTGCGAGATGTCAATGAGATTGACACTATATCCTCCTTGTCCAAAAACATGTGCGATACCATTACCCATAGTACCAGCACCGATCACTGATATATTCATGCTATTTATTAGTATTGATTGACAAATATAATTGAACCTTCATCACTAATTAGGAACAAATTGTCTTAGATAGTCATGACTTACTTGTAATGCCTCGATTCTTTTGTCCAGTGTTCCTTCATACGCCCGTTCTTCTACTTCCACACATACCGCTCCTTTGTATCCGACTTTATATAAACTATCAAAAAAAATACCCCAATCAACATCTCCATTACCAGGTAACTTCGGTGTATGCCATAAGTTAGGATAAGAGAATACTCCATGTTCGTCAAGTTGATCCTTGTCGATCTGGGCATCTTTAGCATGCACATGATGTAGCCTTTCGGGAAATGTTATAATCGGATATGACACGTCCATATGTTGTATGATCATATGTGAGGGATCATAATTAAGACCAAAGTTTGAGCTTGATATTTGCTCCCATGCCTTGCGCCATATTGCAGGTGTGGTAAAGAGATTTTTCCCGCCTGGCCATTCGTCATTAGTGAATGACATCGGACAATTTTCAATTCCAATTTTAATGTTGTTGTCATCAGCTACTGCTATAATGGCTTTCCACATTTTTATAAATGCAGGCCAGTTGTCTTCTATCGATTTAGAATGATCTCGACCGACAAATGTGTTGACAACAGAGATTTCAAGTCTTGCTGCAGCGATAATAAGAGATTTTATATGTTCTACATATTCTTGTTGTAGAGATACGTCTGGAGTGAGTGGGTTGGGATAATATCCAAGACCACTGATGTTGATCTCATACTTTTTTTGAAGGGTCTTGATCTCATTGATTTTATCAGCAGTAAGTGAGGTAGTATCTATATGAGTGATACCACTATATCTGCGATCAGCTGCACCTTGAGGCCAACACATGACTTCTATACAATCATAGCCGATGTCCTCAGCTATTCTGAATACTTCTTCAAGATTTTGATCAGGAAGTATGGCAGTTACAAAGCCTAGTTGCATCATTTCTCCATTTACGATTCATATTGAAGATATACAATCATGAGATGTGGCTCTGTGGTTGCTATCTCAAAATGATATTATAAAAAGTATTAACCCCTTTTTAAATCAAAGACGATATGCAGATCACTCAATAATAATCTGTCCAATAATTTTTTTCTAATTCACTGTGATGTTTACAACTTGCGTAGCTCTTTCTTCAGTATCTTCCCAGTTGCGCTCATCGGTAGCGCATCAATAAACTCTACCACTCGCGGATATTTGTAAGCAGCTAATTTACTTTTAGTATATGCTTTAAGCTCTTCTTCTGTTACAGTACCACCAGATTCTCTAACTACATATGCTTTTATTTCTTCACCCATTTCATCGTCAGGTATACCGATCACAGCTACAAGTGAGACTTCATCATGCTTGATCATAGCCTCTTCAACTTCGCGAGGATATACATTGAGCCCTCCTCGGATGATCATGTCCTTCGTACGATCAACGATGAAGTAGAATCCGTCTTCGTCTTTTACAGCTACATCTCCAGAGTGTAACCAACCATCTGTTAGTGATTTGGCGTTAGCTTCAGGTTTATTGTAATACCCCTTCATGACATTGTGTCCACGATACCATAATTCTCCTTTTTCCCCTACTGGGACTTCATTGCCATCATCATCCACTAGTTTGACTTGGACACCCCACACTTCAGTCCCTATTGAACCAGGTTTAGTGCCAACGTCAGCTTGATTGAAGGTTACAATTGGAGATCCTTCAGACATACCGTATCCCTCAAGTATATCGACACCAAATCTAGTTTTAAAGTCCTTCAAGACTTGTACTGGCAGTGCCGCACCACCAGAAGCTGCGACGCGCATGTTGCTTGATATCTTATCATAATCAAACTTGTCTTCTTTATAATTAAGAAGCCCCCAATACATAGTCGGTACACCTGCAAAAACTGTAATGTCGTGTTTTTGTAATAATCCAAATACTGCTTCTGCATCAAAACGCGGCAATAGTACACTATGCCCTCCGCCATATGCCATAGCATTCATAAGACATGACATAGCGAATATGTGAAACAGCGGTAATACAATCAACGCTTTGTCATCAGCATTTATAGAAAAGAGATCTCTTGATATCCCTGCATTGAGCAATAGACCACTATGCGTAAGTTCGGCACCCTTCGGCTTACCAGTAGTACCGGACGTATATATGATCACTGCTGTATCTTCTGCCCCTGTTCTTGCTGATTCAAATAATGGCGATTGTCCAGCCATTAGACTGCCAAGTGTCTTAGTTCCTTCTATAGGCGAGGCATCTGTTGGATTAGGCATGATCATATAGAACTGTTCACATCCGTCAGATTTGTTAAATCCTGCATAACCCATCTGACCCATAGGAAGATCTGGAGAACCTACAAAGCAAAAGTACGCTTTAGCCTCACTATCACTTATATGATATGCGATCTCGTCCTCTTTGAGTAATACACTCAATGGAACTACAGTAGCACCAGCTTTTAGGATACCGAAGTATATTATCGGGAAGTATGGAAGATTAAAGCAGCTCAATGCGACCTTATCACCACTTTGGATACCATTGGCTATCAGCCCATTAGCAACTTGATTAGCAGCTCCATTGACCTGAGCGTACGTAAGTGTCGTGTCACCAAAAGTAAAGGCAGGTTTGTTCCCATATTTGAAGGCTGATGACTCTAACAATACGGATAAGTTTAACATAGTATCAGATTTTTAATTTTAAATCCGAACAAAGAAAGAAATAAGATTCTGAATCAGCAACCAAAAAAGAAATAAGTAATTTGCACAGCTCAAAAAAGACAATATGGAGTTTAATTCCTCTTTTTTATTTGTTGCAGCATTGATACCATTAGTTGTGGGTTCTATGTGGTACAATCCAAGGGTATTTGGTGGTATCTGGATACGAACATCTGGAGTGAGTCAAGAACAAGCCCAGTCAGGAAACATGTTCTTGATCTTTGGGTTAGCTTATGTTTTTAGTTTGATGGTCGCTTATACAATAGCAGGGATAACCATACATCAGGTTGGTGTGTCTCAAGTGCTGTCAGAGCAACCAGGATTCGGTGATGCTAATGCTGAAGTGACTAAGTACTTTGAAGATTTTGTAGCGCGCTTTGGTAATTTTCATAGAGAATGGAAACATGGAGCACTGCATGGTGGATTTGCAGCCTTTACCTTTGCACTTCCATTAATTGGAATTTTAGCATTGTTTGAAAGAAGAGGATGGAAGTACGTTGCAGTACATTTTGGTTATTGGTTTATATCAATGACTTTAATGGGTGCAGTATTGTGTCACTTTTTATAAAATTATAGCCTGACAGATCATTTTAATTGTCAGTGTGTGAGTTACGGTCACGCACTGAATCATATGGATAGTACCAACTAACAACTGGAGCTTTTTGTAAGTGGTTAAAACCACTTTTCAAGATTCTCAAGCTACTAAAACTTACCGCCCATATACTTGTCTATGTACTCGATTATTTTTCTAATTTCTTCGGGATGAAAATGTGTGTAATCTTGTTGATTTTTAAACCAAGTTATTTGCCGCTTCGCATAGTTACGTGAATGCTGCTTGATTTTGTCTATGGCATATTCTAGAGTACATTCATCATTCAGATAGGCAAACAACTCTTTGTATCCAACAGTATTAAGGCTTTTGAGATTTTTGTAGTTATATAGACTTTTAACTTCATCTAGCAAGCCTTCAGTAATCATCTGATCGACGCGTATATTGATTCGGCTATACAATTCTTTGCGAGGTCTATCAAGCGCAATTAGAATAGATTGAAAATTCCTTGTAATGTCTTTTTGATTTAAAAACGAACTGAAAGGCAGATTCGAGGTTCTAATGACTGACAATGCTCTAATCAACCTATGTGGATTACTAAGATCAACCAGATTATGGTATGTTGGGTCTTTAATGCTCAGTTCTTTTTGCAATGGCGCAATCCCTTGCTCTTCCCATAAATTTACATAGTATTCTTTATCTTCCTTATTTACCTCAGGGAATATGTCTATACCTTCGATCAGCGCTTTTAAAAATAATCCTGTACCACCAGATACTATGACTACATCAAGTTTTTTAAAAAGTTGATCTAATAGCACTAATGCATCTCTTTCATAATCTCCAACACTGTATGACTCATGTATAGTAACTATATCTACGAGATAATGATCAACTATAGATCTTTCTTTATCAGTAGGTTTAGCGGTGCCGATACTCATCTCTTTATAAACCTGACGGCTATCGGCAGATATAATCGGGCAGCTGTAGTGTTGCGCAATTTGTATGCCTGAAGAAGTCTTGCCACTTGCCGTAGGGCCTCCTAGGGCGATGATATATTTTTGATTTTTAGAAATATGCAAGATTTTATAAGTACAGATAGGCTTTAGAAAACCTCATTTTACAAAGTGATTTCAATTCAATATGTAACTATAAAGTCCGCTATAAGAATAAGCTATAATAATATTGGTATGAAAGAATTGTCCTTCTCTTATTTATACGCCACTATAACTCGTCTCTTTTTCTTTCACGAATATTGCTAATATCAGTGCCATAAAGATCGCGATGACTGCCCCCATAAATATCCCTAACGGCAATTGACTCCAAGTATATGGGTAGGTAGGTGCGGGAATCTCACCACTTTCTCTTTGTTCTTCTAATCTCTGTAACTGTGCTGCGACATCAGCTTCGCTGACACCAGTAAGAGAAGCTGCCATTCTAACACCTGCTTCTTGAGATGTGATAGTATATTCCTCAAATGCAACTTTCATTTCATTGTCATTTGCGAATATGGCGATAGAGAATATCTGAGTAATAACGGTGCCTATAAGATAGGCCAGAAACAACTTCTTTACTGCCTGTCCGTATCCGAGCCTGCCTTCTTCAGGATCTCTAAATAATTTGCGTGCAATGATGACAGTGATGACAACATTGATTACAAAGGTTATCAACATAGGTTTCCAAGAGAAAAGAAAGTCATAGCCAAACACAAATTTGTAAAGTGATTGTGTTACTATACCTATAGCTGCTAGTATGAGTCCTAATTTTACTGTATTATTCATTGTTCAAACTTCACTAGTTAAGAAATACTGCGTTAAGATAACAATAGAGATGAATTGATTTTGTGTTTCTCGTTTTTTAATCAACAATCCTAAAAGGTATATTTTTTACTGACTCAGGACAGTCATCAGTACAATCGTCGCTGTCATAGGCTTTACGCAGGTTGATAAGATGTGGTCCTATGTCTAACGACCGAATAGGAAAATAGCAAAGCAATCCTTGTTCATGCATATTGGGATGAACAAAGAATGAACATTGAAGACTATCATTGTAAGCAATGCCATCAATCTTGAGGTCATAGTTATCAAGTATATACTCTTTGCTTTTTTCTATTCTGTTCTGCGCATGTTCATTTTTTCTGATCGCATAATTAGAGACGATCTCTTTTCTTAATGTACTTATGTCTTCTGTGCTATGACCTCGATAATCATTGAATATTTGTCCAAATTCTCTAACTTCAGAACTATCGATCTGATCTTCTTGACCTCTAACAATTTTTAGCATTAACTTAATCTCGCGCAGTTGTTGGGATTTCATAGCCTCCAGTTCAGGGTCCTCGACATCTCCACTATAAAACAAACGATGCTGCAATCCATTCTCTTTGAATTTTGTAAATTCAGGATGTTGACGAGTTATCAATTTGCTGTCGTTTCTATTGTATTTCAAGAATATTTTTCCATATGATCCATCAATTTCATATCGATCTAAAGTCGCAGTCCTTATTGCGGTTTTTTCAAGTGGTCGCTCTTCGCTAGAATAGGAAGTGTGATATTCTAATCTGAGATCATCATAATTATTCCAATTGATAGACTCTTTGTCAATTAGAAAATTATAAATTTCATTGCTTTTGTCAAAATCAGGAATGAATGAATATTTCTCGAAAGACATCAGTCTAAAACCAAACAACAATATTAAAATATAAGGTAATGCGAAGAAGAATATTCTTCGTGTATACTTATTGTCTATAAAATTTAGGAGCAGGGGACGATATATCATGGATAATGACAAAAGACTAAAGGTTCTGTATATCCAAAAGTATATTTTAGAAAAGGTAGGATCTTTAACTTTTTTGAACCCCCCAAGAGTAAGAAAGTCAATTAGCACAATAAAACCTATCCCGTAAAATAAAGCACCGAAAATCATAATGGCAGGTGGCGGATTATCCATGTCGGGATAGAACCCATTCCATATGATACTTGATATGACACCAAATACTATATTGAGAAAAACGAATGAGAACAACATCAAGAACATCAAGAACGTAAATGAGAAAATCACACTACTAAGCTTCTCTAAGCGCTCTATATATTCGTCAAATCCTCCGATTTTCTTTTTAAAAAACCTTCTAAAAATATCGGAATAATTAAGCTCGTCAAAGTCAATATCTCCAGATACATATCTTAGCCCTATAGCACCTATCCATAATCCCC
>CAZRXJ010000078.1:0-7603 GCA_964604025.1 uncultured Saprospiraceae bacterium
ATTCTGGTTTTGCGGATAAAGTTTTACCTATTCCAAAAGGACTTTTGATTTTAGAAAATGTAATCAACTCATCGCATGCTCTTTTTGCTATCCCAAGTCCAACAGAAGCTATTGAAATAGAAAGTGCACCCAAAAAAGAAAATCTATAAAGTGGAACATCAATAATTGCTTTTTGAACTGGAAACAAAGACCAACGTTCGTCAGGGACAAAGAGATCAGATACTTTATAATCTATGCTGTGTGTACCATTTAATCCTATCACTTTCCAATTGTCGATCATCTCAACTTCTTCTGGCTTAAAAAATGCGATAGCTGTACCGAGCGTATCTTCTCCTTTTTTAAGCAAGACGCCCCCTACAATATGTGTACAGTGTGTGATGCCAGATCCCCATGACCAATGACCAGATATGAGTAAGCCTCCATCAACTTTACGAGCAATACCTGATGGCCCTGCAAACCCACCAATCATCGAATGAGGATCAGCAAAGAGATTCTTCGCTTTATCTTCTTCTAAGAATCCAGAAAATAGAGAAGAACAACCAGTCACGCCAGTCACCCATGCTAAAGACGCATTATAGTATGCAAGTGATTGAAGCATCATCGAAACTGCAGATACTGATGCTTCTTGACCGCCATATTTTGTACCAGCCCACATCTTTACCAGCCCAGCCTCCTTGATTTGATCGATAAGGTCTGAAGGGATGTTACGTAGCTGATTGATCTCCTCCTTCCTTTGTTCAGCTTCTTTACCTATGATTTGTTCAATTTTCATCTTGAGGCTTTATAGTGGATATTGAAGTGATTTAAAAATTAAACAAGATGACTATGAACAACTCATTGATAGTCAGATACTTTAGCTTTTTTTATTTCCATAGCTTTGGCTATGAAAAGAAAAAAGAGCTTCGCCCTGATTATCAAGCAGTTATTCTCTCCTATCAGCCCAATTCTTAAATCATTTCATTCATTGTCTCACGATTAAGTTAATACATTTGACACCAGTCAGAATGAGACTTCAATTATAACAGAAAAACAAGTATGAGTAAATATAAATTTAGCGAGTCATATACGCTGCCTTGTGGTGTAGAGATTAAAAATAGAATAGCCAAATCAGCACTGAGCGAAGGCATAGCAGAGCCAGAAGGGAGGCCTTCTGAAGCTCTCTTCAATCTATATGAGCGTTGGGGACAAGGAGGTGCAGGGATCGTATTAACGGGCAATGTCATGGTAGACAAAGACCACTTGGTCAATGCCAATGTTCTGATCGCAGAAGACGAAAGCTTCTTGGATGACTATAAGACACTAGCTGAAAAGACACAGAAGGAAGGAACCCATCTATGGATGCAGATCAATCACCCTGGTCGTCAAGCACCTATCTACTTAGACAAGGCTCCTGTAAGTGCCTCCGATGTCGGTATGCCAAGCAAAATGTATGCACAACCTAAGCCGCTGACGGAATCAGAGATTGAAGACCTGATAGAACGATATGGCAGGGCAGCATTAGTTGCAAAGAAGGCCGGTATGAAAGGTGCTCAGATACACGGCGCTCATGGTTACTTGGTCAGCCAATTCTTATCTCCATTGACTAATAAGCGCACTGACAAATGGGGAGGTAAATTAGAAAACAGGGCTCGATTTGTATTGGAGATTTATAAGTCTATGCGGAGTAAGGTTGGGCCTGACTTTCCATTGGGAATAAAGATCAACTCTGCTGATTTTCAAAGAGGAGCATTCACTGAAGAAGAATCAATGGAAGTGATCCAGATGCTAGATGAAGCGGGTATGGATCTAATAGAGGTATCAGGGGGTACTTATGAGCGAGCGGCTATGGTGGGCACGATGCAAAAAGAAAGTACAAAGCAAAGAGAAGCTTACTTTATGGATTTTATAGTGAAGGTACGTGAATTGATAAAGACGCCATTAATGTTGACTGGGGGGTTTAGATCTGCTGGAGCAATGAATGAAGCATTGGCAGGAGGATCTTTAGATTTTGTAGGGATGGGCAGACCTTTCTGTGTATTTCCTAATGTCGCCAAAGATTTGATTTCTGGAAAACAAGAATCATTTCATGTGCCAGACCTGATCACAGGAGTAGATAAGATTGATATGTCAGGGATGTTGCAGACACCTTGGCATATGTTTCAATTAGCACGTATGGGCCAAGGCCTTGATCCTGATCCTGATATGGATATATGGATGGTGTATGAGAAAGTAACAGGTAAGAAGAGACCAGAGTTTGGGTAGGTATGTTGTCAATTATTAAGTAGACATTTATTCTAATTTATCTGGATACAAGGTATTAGAAGTTATCCTCCACTCTTTATCATAAATAGATTTGTATACTATCTCATAATCAAAATCATCCTCATTGAGCTCGATTATTTTGTTATAAAGAAGATTCATATTGTCGCTGTGTCCAAATATAGCAACCATATAAATATCTTCGCCAGAAGGTAATACTGTACCAGGTTCAATACTTCCAAATGAGATACCTTTCATTGTATCAAGACTTGGTAATTGTAACTTTAGAAAGTCAATAAAATCTCCGTTGTGCTCATCTCCTTTATAAATAATCTTTCGAGATTTGATTATAGCTGGACCCACTCCCTCGTTGACGAGTGATAACTTGAAAAATGGATTGCTCTCACTTGAATTATAAGAAGTGCCAACTGTAAGATATGGCAGGACAGACAGCTCTGATTGTCTTTTCATCAAGTTTGTTTGATATACAAAGGTGACAAGTGTTAGCAAGCTGATAAATATGGCTGAGAAAGCTACTATTCGATCAGTGTTCATGTAAGTAAAAGATTATAATTCTCATCGGACATCTTATAGACTAATATTGTATCTAATATATAACCAAGGGTTGATTTTATATGTATTCATATACTAATGTTCATATAATATCTATGTATTCAGATATTTTATAGATGCTTGGTATAGATTTTCTTTGTTAATCGATACGGTTATTCTAATCAATCTGTCAAAGTAATCGAACTATGAAGCATTATATTAAAGTCATGGCTTTATCAGTCGTGTTCATACCATTGTCATCTATTGCCCAATTATCTAATTGTCAATTACAATTTCCCGTTTTATCGTGCCCATCTGACACAAGAATCTGTGTTGACGAAACGTCTTCAACGATAAATATTTCTAATCCAAGTGGACTGGCAAAATTAGAGTTGGCGATTATAGACTTAAATCAACCTTCGACTGCTAATACTGGTCCAACTGTACTAGGATTTACTGATAACCCCTTTTTTAACCCTGGAGATTTTAACATTACCAATACTACTGATGTAGAAGTGATAGCAGTAGCTTATGATCTATTAGCAGCACAACAACTTATTGAATCTATAATTAATGGCAACTCTGGTGGAACAACATGTTGCAGTATACTAGCGGGCTTTATAGATTTATGTCCAGGATTTTTAGCTTCAGGCGTGAATCAAGGGACTGACTTTGTAAGTTTAAATCAATTCCTTACAACATTAAACCCAGATGGCGATAAGCTATCGGTCGATGATATTGTGACGACAATCGAAGGCCTAAATTTTATTTTTGGAGATACTGACTTATTCCCATCTGATTGTGGAGGGGGTACTAATATTTGCTTTTCACTTTCTTCTCCTTGTTTATTTGAAATAGTTAAACCTCAAGACTTGATCACAATTGATAATACAGATCACAGCGCTAGCACTACAGCATTTGCCAATAAAATAGAATCATCAGCCATCATTCAGGCGAATCAAACCGTACGATATCATTTCCGCTCGTATGTCAAATTAGAAAATAATTTTACGTCCTTGATCGGGAGTGTATTAGAAATCGATAGGATGGGTTGCAACTAGGTATTGATCACATCTTTACCGATACCCCTCGGCTTGCAACGAAAATAACTCAGCATACAACAGGTCATTGGCCATGAGCTCTTCGTGTGTACCTAGTTCTGATACTTTTCCATTTTCTAATACAATAATGCGATCAGCCATTCTAACGGTAGAGAACCTATGTGATATAATTATACTCGTCTTGCCTTTTGTTAATCCCATAAATCGTTGAAAAGCTTCATACTCCGCTTTAGCATCAAGGGCTGAAGTAGGTTCGTCAAGGATCATGACTTTTGCATCTCTCATGTATGCTCGCGCTAGAGCTACCTTCTGCCATTGGCCTCCTGACAGATCTTTGCCATTAGTGAATCTTCTGCCCAACTGTTGATCATAGCCCAGTGACATCTCATCAACAACACTATCTGCCAGTGACCTATGGGCGGCTTCTTCAATTGCAGATTGATCTTCTAACTTGGCTATATTGCCGACTGCAATATTTTCTTTTAGCAAGAATTCATACTTGATAAAATCTTGAAAGATGACGCCGAAGAGTTTTTGATATTCTAATTTGTCATATTTTCTAATATCTGTTCCATCTAACAATATCTCTCCACTATTCGGTTTGTAGAATCGTAGCATTAGCTTAATTAGAGTTGTTTTGCCTGCTCCATTCTGGCCAACGAAAGCCATCTTCTCACCTGCCCTAATTGCAAAGTTGACACCATCTAATACTAATTCATCCGTACCTGGATAGGAGAATGAAATATTCTTGAATTCAAATCCCTCCTTGATGTCAGATGGTATAGCAGGAACGTCGTTCTTAATCTCGATAGCTGGAATATCTAAAAAATCAAAGTAATCTTGTAGGTACAGAGCACTCTCTGATATTCTGGTAAACATCGCAAAGTTAGCCTGTAGATTATTGCGTAGTCGATTAAACGATCCTGCTAAAAAAGTTAAATCCCCTATAGTTATAACACCTGCTACTGCTCTTATAATAATCAACACATAAGCACCATAGTAGCTCGCCACACCTAGAAAGTTGAATATCATACCGTAGATACTTCTGCGAACAGAAAGATCCTTATTGATGAGATAGTAGGAGTCTGATAATTTGCGGAAGCGCTCAGCTATGAAGTCTGTCAGTCCAAAGAGCTTCATCTCTTTTGCCGTATTACTATTGGCTCCGATGTATCTCAGATAGTCTAACTCTCGTCTTTCTTTGGTCCAACTACGGGCGATGGAGTATCTACTCGAACTAAACTTTAATTCATTGACGAAAGCTGGTATGATGCTTAAGATCAAAATTAGTATGAGCCATGGTTCAAAGTAGATGAGTCCTGCGATCAGGGATATGACAACAATGATACTTTGTATCTGACTGAGCGCTGTGGTCATGAGACTTACTCTGTTAGAAGTCTGGGTTCTTGCTCTTTCTAACTTGTCGTACAATGTAGAATCTTCTAATTGACTGATGCTAAGATCTTTGGTCTTCTTGATGATGAGTACAGAAGAATAATTAGAATACAAGTCGCCAATCAATCCATCTGTGAGATTGATGACTCGATTAATTATGTCTGAAAGTAACGCAACACCAAGTTCGATACCCAAGTATAACCAAACACGATCATATGACGCTGCGGATGAGCGAGACTGCAATATGATCTCATCGATGAGCAGCTTACCGACATATAGAAGAATGACAGGTGCGAGGGCATTTACAAGCCGAGAAATGATATTGAATAAAAATATAGACTTGCCACTCTGATAGATCTCTCGAAAGAATCTTGGCAGTTGTCTCAATGCCTTGAAACCCTGACGCCAATCCGTCTTTTTCTTGTCTTGTATGCTGTGAAGTTTAGCCATAAGAAATCGTAAGATATAGATAACCTAATGACAACTCTGGAAGGCAAAGCAAAATATCAATGACAATTAAAATTTGTTTAGTCAAATGCTCAATTATCAGCCTTGAAGACATTAATTCATCTGCTAATTCATTGTTATTCCACCCTTAACGTCCGCATTGAGAAAATGCTCTTAAATAAAATTAGAACTAATTGTGCTTATTTTCAGATTTGCTATTACTATGTAGTAAGATTGAAATGTTTGCTGCTAATTTTCAGTTTTTAAGCACTAACAAACTTTCTAATTTGCAATTTTTCTCCTACCTCTTATTGCTCTACAATAAACGCATCCTTGGCATAGATCTGCTTGATCTCGCTCAATACGCTTTGTGAGATAGTTGGATCACAGGAGATGTATACGCCTACTTGGGTTAATCTGCTTAAGTCTTTAGTAAAGACAGAGTATCCTTCGCTTTCTAACCTTGAGGTCAAATTAGAAACGTTCTTCGTTTCTTCATATAGACCTATGGCGATCACACAATTTTTCATAGTTAAGTCTTTCTTGTCTATGGCAGAAGCCAATACTTTTTTAGTTTCAATCGACGCATTATCTACATTTTCAGGTATGGTTATTATGTCTTTTTTTAATTCTACATTGGCATGCGGATCTTCACTTGCTGCCTCTTCATTATCTTCGAGCACATCAGAAATAACTTCTTCAATTGTTTCATTCGTTTCTTCAGTTAGATCCTCTGCTTTTTCTTTTATCTCCGATACAACCGTATTGACTGGTTCGATATTCTCAGATAATATTGATGCTGCCTCTACCTTTCCCATTTCTAAATCATCAAAAGGTGCTCTCTTAGTTACCTTATAAGTAGGATAGGTTCTATCGCCCTGAACGGCGGACGGTTCTTTAACTTCTCTGACAACAACTTCTTCTTCCTCGACTTCATTTGTCATGGAGGAGTATATATCCTCCTGCTGGTCTTGACTATTGATATTGAATGTGTGGTTATTTGTTACAGATTCTTCAGCGCTAATTAAAGAAGTCTGAGTAACAAAGAGACCAGCCAGTGCGATGATCGTAAGTGCTATAAAGAAGTCGCTGCGCTCTTTTTTATCATTTAAGATATCTGGTTGACGAGTTTGCATGAGTAGACCTTTGGCTTTTGTGACGCAATAAAGTGCAATCGGCCACTTTTTTTGATGTACTTTTTTGTGACCATGTCAAATATTTTCCTTTTGTAATCCTCTAATATGCTTGAAGAACATTTGCGATAAGCGATATAAGATCATCGAGTATCTATAGGATTTTGTCGAAGATTAAGATTATGGCCAGCATCATCCCGATAAGAATCGTAAATTGTCAGAGTAACAATCAAAACAAATCTACATGACGACTATTCTGATCCTCGTTGGTATCGCACTGCTGATTCTTTTTTATTTCGTGAGTATATACAACAAGCTCGTACGCAAACGCTCTATGATGGAAGAAGGATGGAGTGGTATCGATGTCCAACTGAAGAAGCGGCATAACTTGATACCTAACCTCGTTGAGACCGTCAAGGGCTATGCTAAGCACGAACAAGAGACACTTAATCAAGTGATCACTGCTCGCAATGCTGCTGCCAATGCCCAAGGAGCAAAAGAGTCAATTCAAGCGGAGAAGAATCTAAACAGTGCTTTGGCCAATGTATTTGCCTTGAGTGAAGCATATCCAGACTTAAAAGCCAACACTACCTTCCTCAACCTTCAGCAAGAACTCTCAGCTGTTGAAGATGATGTAGAGAAGGCAAGAAGATATTATAATGCGACGGTGAGAGAGAACAATATCATGATTGAATCTTTTCCTAGTAATATTGTCGCAGGTGCTGGCAACTTTGATCTGGGCGAGTTCTTTGAGATTGAAGATGACAGTCAGAGATC
>CAZRXJ010000079.1:0-7572 GCA_964604025.1 uncultured Saprospiraceae bacterium
CAGGTTTGAAAGCATTCGCTAATTCGCTAATTTTCCAATTTGCTAATTCCTCTTCAGATTTGAAAGCATTCGCTAATTGTCTAATTTTGCTAATTCACAATTGCATTTGCTAATTCCAACAATCAAAATCCAATACTCATCCTTAATCCAAAGTCAGTTTGTCCTTCAAATAGAGAAAGTACGGCATCCAATCTAACTAATCTGACCACCTTATACCCCAAGTTATCCAGACCTATATGAAACTCTGCGTAAGATGGTCGTTCACCTGCTTTAAGATATTTGGCTCCAGCTACAAGACTCCAGCCCAACTTCTGCAATCCCGGTATCTTATCTAAGATCCAGCCATCAAAATGATGTTGCACATGCGCCTGAAAATAGCCATCTTCTGTACTGAAATCATAATATGGTAATTGTAAAAATGTGTTGCTGTAATTTCCATTCTTCATCAAAAAGACTTCTGATCCCATAAAGTGTCGATAATCTCTAAACTCTATCCGATCCTTTGCAAAAAAGAAGCCTCCATTGACATACCAACTAAAGCGTCCGCCAACACCAACAGACCAAGAATCATCCAAAGATGCAGCTAACTTCTGATAACTAACATCAGCCCCACCTACCGCAAATGCACCTGTATATGACAGCCTCAATCGCGGGCCTTTACTACCTGCTCCAAACTTACTATCGGGATAAAGAAAATATTTTTGTTTGAATCTTATGGTAGCATTAAGGCCCAGGATTACTGCTTGATGTTTTTCAAAACTATTTTGAATATCCTCATTATTTATAATCTCATTAGGGGCAAACTCCCTACTATCTCGGAAGAAATAACTGAAGTCAGAATTATTGGCCAACGGTGTACGTTCTTCCCACTTGAGTGAAGAAGTTAGAAAAACACCTTGAATGGGTTCAGAAAAATACATCAATCTCAAATGCTTGATATCTAAATATCTCGCAAGGTTACGCCGATGAAACAAGGTGTAGAAAGAATTGAAAAAAGGACCTATAGGTTCTTGTTGGTTAAACTGTTGGATATCGCTTCCACCACTTATCGTCATTTGGTTATAGTTCAGTCGCGATGGTCTAAAAGTAAAATATCCACTGACACGCGCCTTCTTTTCGGATAGTCCATAGTTGGCATTGACTCCAAATAAAATCCTTCTTGTCTCTTTCTCATCAAAATACTTGCGTCCAGAAAAACTGAGATTAGCATTGTAACCTTGCACAGTATTAAACTGGATACTATTGAGTGGGCTTTGGATAGAGTAATAGAATCGCTTAGACCTTCGCGTATAATTATAACCACCTAGCAAATTACCAATTCGAAATCGATTGCCTTTTCTATCTACAGAGTCCATATAGATAGGATCCGTACGAACCGCTCTGATACTATCTTTGGTGTCATAATCAACCACTTCTTCAACTGTCAATGGCACAGGCCTTATCTCTTCCCAGTAAGCGCTATCTCTTTCATTGGACATAGGCTCCACCACATGGATATATTGATTGAAAAAACCTTTTTCAAAAGTAGGATTCAGATTATAATTACTATAGACACCCGTGAAGAGGCCCTGCATCTTAAAACCCAAAGCGCCTAACTTAAAAGTTATAGTATTAGAAAATAATGCCCACTTGTCTGGACCTTCAACAGGTATATAAACTTGATTAAAGGTCAGCGAATCTATAAAAAACACTTGAGTTGCAGCCGCAGTTGCGCCCAACTCAAGGGAGTGAATATTCCAGAGTCCATCAACGATATAGATGGTACCATAGAATGTCGGATCACTGCTCCGCTTTGGGATCACCGTGATCTGATTGATCAATCTACCTTCTTCATCTTGAAACACTCCTTCGAGTCTATATTTATAGTATGAGAGTGCATTGTTGGCGATGGGAGACACCATCTGTCGTTGCAGTTCGAAGGTGTTCTCATAGAAGCTAAACTCTAACTCTCGTGCACTATTAAAACTATATCCTTGATCATCACCACTTATCTTAGATGAAGTCACCACTTCTTTATATTCATCATTGTCGACGTATAACTTACTCACGGATTCTGATAGATAGACGATGCCTTGTCTTGATGAGTCCAGCATGCCTTCCAAGTCTCCTACTTCTACCCCTAGTATCTTTTCTGGAGCTTTCAATATTTTTTGATTACCCTTCACATAGACGTCACACTCATAAGTATCGATCAAGTCTTTGTAATAGTCGCGCTTCTTTATTGCTTTTCTGATAATGGCATAAGCGGGATCTTCTCGATCGGCAGAGATAACCACCTCTGACAATACCGCAGTCTGAGGGTTCATCTGTACATCCAGAGTCTCTTGCCTATTATCAATATTGATGACTCGGACTTGTGTTTTATATCCGATAAACTGGAAGACAAGCGTATATTGACCTTGCGACAGCTTAAGTCCATAATTACCATCAGCGTTAGATGCAGTACCAGTGGTTGTGTTTTTAATATAGATACTTACATAAGGTAGAGCATCCCCCGCCTCATCGGTAACAGTACCTGTTATCGACTGACCTAAAAGTACAGTCGACATAAACAAGAAGATGGAACTTACAAGCAGAACAGATCTCATTCAATATCAGTTAAAGTCATGCGTAATTATATAGTCTGTGTCGGGTCGAGATATATTATAGACCAACAGATGCTATACATAGACGATCACCATGACTGAAATGTTATGAGCTGAGTACGTTAATATTATAATAAAAAGAAAATGTACGTTTTGCTTAAGTTTTCTTAGTAAGGACAATCTTTTCCTTAGACTTCTCAATGACACGATCATACAGTTCTTTTAAACCAGGGTACTCACTTGGCAAGAAAATATCAGTGTTGACTTTAAATGTATAATCTATAACCAAGGTCTGACCCATCTGCTTAGCACTATAGATGAACTTGGCCTTTTGACCTTCTAAGGTCATCGCAGACCTGGCCGGAAGTGACTCAATCTCGTATCCATCAGGGATATTAATCTTGATAATCTGACGGGTATCAGAAAGAGAACTATAGAATACAGGATATTCGCGCTCATTTTCACGAAATGGATTATTATCGATACCGAAGTCAATCGCAGCATTTATAAATATCTGATCACCTATCTTGTGAAGTTCATTGTAGATAACTTCGGTATAGCTCATGCTAATGTCTTTATCTATATCCTCCATATTTTTGATCTCCACTAATTCAAATTCATTTTCGACATTGACATCTTCATCCCATTCTTCATCTTCTTCCTCATCATCACTATCTTCTTCTACGACTTCCTCATCTTCTTGTCGTTCATCAACTTCTCTTCTATATTGGGATGCAGCATACTCTTTCAACATTCTTTTCCCATCACCATATAATCTCGGCATATCAGTATCCAGATCATATGTAGTCATCGTTACACTTTTATAATTGTTTGGATTGACAACATTAACTATACTGCCTTGATCGCCAGTGATTAAGAGACCGTTAATATTAGTCGCCCGACGAGGGAGCTGGCCGACGGGAGAATACTTACAAGTACCGTCTAACAACACATACGATTCTCCTTTGGGAATATAGACCAATAGATAATTCATCTCCGATCTACTTGGAAATATCTGATTGAGTAAGCCACTACTTCGCGTCTTAATCAGGAATGGCCTGGCATCCACACCAGCTTGCAATAATAGATTGAGCAATAACTGATTGATATCACCTACGCTACCAATCTTGGTTTTTAGAAGGTCTTTTACGCCTTCTTTCTTCATATATCCGTAATCTCCGTTCCAACTAAAGTTGTCTTGAACATAACTGTGTAAAGCAGTCACTTTCTCTTCGTCTGACTTCCCTTCTACTCCCTCAACAATAGGTTCTAGTTGCTTCGTCCTTTTTCCTATTTCTTTCCCAAAATATGGGTGGTCCATCAAGTCTTTTGCCACCTCATTCCAATCTTTAACATAGTACTGAGGTACTCTATTAGGAAACTGTGTAGAGTAAAGTTCGTATTTCAGACTGGTTCTATAATCGTCTATATCAAGAACATAATCATCAGACAACATTGCAGGTACATTCTTGGCGACAAATGTGTATGCGATATCTTGTTCGTAATCTCCAAAGACACTTTTTTCAGTTTTCTCAATCGGAAAAACCCCATGTGCGACTGGGGTATATGTAAAATAAGGGGGTATCCTAACTTCATACATTGCGTGATCTACGGGCACATCTTCTTGAAAGTTGAATGTTGGTATAACAAACTTAAAAGGCGATCTTACTGTATATTTTATTTCAAGTACTGAACCTGCTTTGACATCAGGAAGTGCGAATTTTTGATAACTATAATTTTCTGAAGTTTCCTCTACATAAACATCCTTCTTATTCAACTTTGAATTAACAAGTTTTCCATTTTCAATATTAAAAGTTAATGCCTTTAAACCCGATACTTTCTCTTTGTCAGAGCCGTCTCGATATAGTGGTATATTAAACTCTCCATATCCTTCACCTCTCTCATCATATATTTTTATACGTTCGTGTACATCAAGCACAAGTTCTATCTCATCAGGTGTAACAGCGAATCGCACATTGGCTTTTTTAAATATATAAGCAGCCTCAGCAGTGCTATCTGTAGGGTGAGCTAGTTGTGACACCACACCTTTCCCTACTTTGCCAAATTTTTGAGCCGTCATTGATGTAACCATAAATGTCGTTACCATCAATAAAATAGATACTTTTAACCAGTGATTGGAACGCTTCATTTCAATATTTTTTTTGATTTATGTACTTCAGAGTGAGGTTATGATTTGTTACTTATAGAATATTTTATCATTTCAGCTTTTCTAATTCTATCGAAGAAATGTTTGATTTCTTTATATCGATCAGGACTGTATGTGCCTTTGTTAAGAGCAAAGGATCTCGTGGATTTATATACGCCTTGCTCGTCAACAATCACTGACTGTTGGTATGAACCAAATGGGCCATCGATTGATACAGGTTCTGGTATCTTCCAATGAAATCCTACAGGCAAGTAATAACTTACTTCAGATTTATACTGATAAGCCCTTGGAAATGATATATCATTCTCTCGATTACTATCTTTCTTTAATCTTGGGATAGAAAATGGAAGAAATGCTGATGATAATATCATGTAGTTGCCTGCTAATTCACCATATTTGGATGCAGTGAAACTATAATGTTCACTTGTCTTGACCGCCTCTTCATCCAGACTTAACTTATGCGCTGATACATCTATTTTATCAAATTTTTCAAATAGACTATTGGACATATAATCTTCCAAGTCTTTAGCATCTAACTTGTTGAGATACATAACTTTATTAATATTGAGCCCATGTTCATCTATGTTTAAATCTGCGGTTATGTCTCCGTTAGCCGATAAGTGTACATCTACTTTTCTAATTGTCTTATTGTCTTCTTTGTCATAAGAGGGAGTGCGGACCAATGTTCCGCCTGATTCATTTACTTGAAGTGCTAGTCTATCATCTGTGAATTCTCCCAAGAAGTTAAATGGATTATCATTGGAAGTACAGTCCAACCATATAGTATCATGCTCAAGAGGCGCATTTATAATCACATGATTAGCTGGTGCAACATGAGGATACTCTTCAAATATATCTTCGGGCAGATCTGAACCTGCGCGGACAATAACGTAATTAGACTCGATGCCATATACATCCAACAATGACTTCATGTAGAAAGAGAGTGCCTTACAATCGCCATATTTAACATCATGTACTTTCTGAGCACTCAATGGTACAAGCCCACCTTCATCGAGACCAATAAGGATGTACCTTGTATTCTCTTGCACATAGTCATAGATCTTTCTTATAATTTCTCTTTTATCAGTTACACCTTTCAAGATCGGGTCTAATTCTAATTTAGCGGAAGCTGGTTTAAGGTCTGCTTTATCCGATAACAAACTCTTGTAGATCCAATCTCCAAATTCTGTCCAACTTTTATACCGCCCAGCATATCCTTCATAATTGAATCGTTCTGGTGCAACAAAAACCATAGGATATCTATCATACTTTGTCGGACTATATGATTCGCGATATATCACTGGTTGATTATTTAATTCATACGAGACTTTACCGATCTTTTTAACTGGATAATCAGGGAGGTTTCTTTCACCAGTTCTGAGTGGAATATCTGTTTTATTGACTACTTCGTAATAGGAAGATTCTACTGAGATATTATTGCCGTTGATGGGCCACCATGTCGGTAGGCTCAGTGTATTTGAGGACTCTTCTGACCAAGTTTTTTCAACTGTTACAGGGTAATTAGTCGGTTGATATTCAAATATTTTTAACCTCCCATCGGAGATCAATGACATGCCATCATAAGCAGCATTGTCTTCTATTTCTTTAGATTTAATCTTGCGTACTAGTACACCTTTACTATCATAATATTTTATATCGATATTCTTAATCTTAGAACTTCCTTCTTTGTAATATTGAACAAAACTTGCAAAATCATCTCCCTTCTTATTCATGATAGTCACGACTTGCTGATGTGAAGAAGTGTAACGGTCAGCCGCATGTAGTATGACAGATGTCTCGTCTTTGCGCACAACGACATGAGCTTTTTTTACTAACTCAGTACCGATGTTATCAACTGCATATGAAGCCTTATCTTGACCATGAGAAGATAATGTAATCGAGATAAAAGAGATCAATAACAAAAGCTTGATGCGCATAGTGAGTGTTTTACACATTAAACAATATCTTAATATGTGTCAAAATTTGGACCAATTTTGATTTCATCAAATATATTACAATATATTTTCTATTTTAATACTAAACGCCAATATAGAGCAAATGGTAACAAATCAATCCTCATATCGATTAGAAGCATGTGTTAATGGATTTGCTCAAGCCATATCAGCGCAAAATGCTGGAGCCCATCAAGTAGAGCTATGCAGTCGCTTAGATCTTGACGGACTCACACCCACTCGCTCAGACATTGAGCAATGTCTTGCGCAACTTAACATCCCAACAAAGATCATGATTAGACCTACATCAGGTAATTTTGTAACTGATGATAAGACGCTAGATAAAATGATATCTGAGATTAAAGAGGTTAAGTCAATGGAAGTGAGGCATATAGTTCTTGGCTTAACTACTCAAGATCATATGCTTGACCTTGACTCTCTATGTACCCTAAGAGATATTGCCTTTCCCATGGCAGTAACGATTCACAAAGCTATTGACACTTGTCTCGACCCAATACAAGAGGTGGAGCGACTGGTTAGAACAGGAGGGTTTCATAGCGTTCTCACATCTGGAGGAGCAACCACGGCTCTTGAAGGCTCTTCAACGATTATGCGAATGATTGAGAAATCTAAAGGTCAGATAAGGATTATATCAGCAGGTAGCATCACTATAGATAACCTACAACATGTCCATCGACTTATTGATGGTCACTATTATCATGGCAAACGCATAGTAGGCGTGTTATAATTAAGTCATGATGAAGGTTTGATCTACTGAACAACTTCTCAAAATTAAAGAGCTATAAGTAATTACAACGAGTAATTATTGTGGACCTTCGCATTAATGAAGGGAAATAAGAGTGCTATT
>CAZRXJ010000080.1:0-7514 GCA_964604025.1 uncultured Saprospiraceae bacterium
GTAGGTGCTCTTATCGGAGCAAAAGAATATATAGATGTAGTCATGAGATTCAAAAGCAATATGGATAGTGGCATGTATAAACCTATTCAAGAAGCAGCATCTGTTGCGCTACACTTAGAACAAGATTGGTTTGATACGCTTAATCAGACTTATAAAGAACGGAGGAAGATCGTACATGAGGTTTTTGATCTGCTGGATTGTAATTACAATCCTTCGAGTGCAGGTCTTTTTGTTTGGGCTAAAGCCCCTGACTACATTCAAGATGTCGCTGCATGGGCAGATGACATGTTAGAAGAAGCTAAGGTGTTTATTACCCCTGGATTTATCTTTGGCAGTAATGGACAATCATATTTGAGAATTGCACTTTGTTCTGATGTTGAAAAACTACAACAGGCAAAACAGCGTTTAGTATCAAGGTTTATAAAATCAATAGCCTAATAGAATGGATTCAGAAACAACAATAGGGGTGGTTGGATTAGGTTTGATAGGCGGTTCAATGGCTAAAGATCTCGCATCATTAGGATACATTGTCAATGGATACGATGACAATCCTACACACATACAAAAGGCGCTCGATCTCGGACTAATAAGTGAAGCTTTAGAGTTAGAAGACCTTTCTAAGACATCTGACATTATTATCGTAGCTATTCCAGTTAAGTTGACTGGTACAGTCACCAGAAATATTCTTGATGCTATAAAATGGCATTCTATAGTAATCGATACTGGGTCAACTAAGAAGAACATATGTGAGGAAGTTAGAAGTCACACTAAGAGAGGACGATTTGTTGCATGTCATCCACTTGCTGGAACAGAATTTAGTGGGCCCCAATCTGCCATCTCAGATCTATTCAAAGGAAAGAAAAACATAATCTGCCAAGAACATCTATCAGATGAAGATGCATTAGCCTTGGCAGTTAATCTCATGAATAAATTAGAGATGCAAAGCATATTTATGGATCCAGTAGAGCACGACAAGCATATGGCATACGTGTCACATCTATCTCATATAAGTGCCTTTACACTGGGCACTACGGTGCTTAACATCGAAAAAGATCAAAAACAAATATTCAATCTAGCCAGTACGGGTTTTGAGTCTACAGTTCGCCTTGCAAAAAGCTCACCACATACATGGTCAAGCATATTTGCAGACAACTCTACCAACCTAACTCAAGCACTAGCTTCATATATAAGCGAATTAGAAAGATTCAAGGTTGCACTTGAAAATAAAGATGAAGAAGCTATGAAAGATATTATATCTGAAGCCAATGAAATCAAGAGGGTTCTTAACGGCCTGAAATACAATATTGTAAAATTAAGTTAATTAGAAATATACAATTAGAAGATACATCATGGAAACACAGACAACATCTACTAAATATAGGACAAACTGGTTGAGAAAGACTGAGATACCAGTTGTGATAGCAGGGCCTTGTAGTGCAGAAACTGAGGATCAGGTATTTGAAACTTGCAGAGCTATAGCTGCCACAGGCAAAGCTGATATACTCCGTGCAGGTATATGGAAACCAAGAACACGCCCAGGCACTTTCGAGGGTATCGGTATCAAGGGATTACCTTGGATGCGTCAGATGAAAATGGAAACTGGAATGCCTGTAACAGTTGAGGTTGCCAAGGCAGGACATGTTGAAGCTTGTTTAGAATTTGATATTGATATCCTGTGGATAGGTGCAAGAACAAGTGTTAATCCATTTGCTGTGCAAGAGATTGCAGAAGCTGTGAGAGGAGTGGACATCCCTATTCTTGTCAAGAATCCGATCAATCCAGATCTCGCCCTTTGGCTTGGAGCGGTAGAGAGATTTGAAAGAGTAGGAATTGAAAAGATAGGAGCGATACATCGAGGTTTTTCTAATAGTGCTGAAAAAGTATATCGTAACCGACCACAGTGGCAGATGGCTATAGACTTTATGACAAAGCGGCCAGAGTTACCTATGATCTGTGACCCTAGTCACATATGTGGCAACAGACACATGCTTCAAGGTGTAGCACAAAAAGGAGTTGATCTCAATTATGATGGGCTTATGATAGAGACGCATAGGGATCCGGACAATGCTTGGAGTGATGCAAAGCAACAGATCACACCAAGTGTATTTGGACAGATGATAACTGACATGGTACTGAAGCACGGTAGAGAAGATGATGAATCTGTACAGAATAGTTTAGAATTTATGCGTTCTGAGATCAATCAGATAGATGAAGACTTAATGAATCTCCTTGGCGAAAGAATGAACGTCGCTCGTAAGATTGGAGCGTTCAAAAAGCTAAACAATATGACCATTCTTCAACCCAAAAGATGGCAGGAGATACTTGACAAGGCCCAGATCAAAGGTGATGCAAACAAGCTAAGCTCAGATTTTGTAAGTAAATTACTAAGAGCTATTCATGATGAAAGTATCGATCAACAGGAGAATATAATAAAAGGATAATATCTTGAGATTAGAAAGTATAAAACCGGTTTTGCCTACACAGCAAACTGGTTTTTTATGCTCTGGCAAGAAGATATTCTAAGTTATATTACTGATTTTCATTTTTATAATTCCATTCGCTGGAACTTCAAGTGTATGAACTCCTTCTTCAAAGTGCTCTATAGAATTCCAGTCTTCACAGCCAAGGCAATTAACTATCTGCACTTCAACTTGTCCAAGCTCTTCTTCTATTTCGAAAACTATTTGTTCAGTCATTTTTCCATTAACTAAATCAATAAATTCAAAATCTGACGATACTTGTACAATCATATCATCATAGACGCCATAGATAATCTTATCCCCTTGTGAAGAAGAAAGAATGGGGTAATTAGATAATGGCCTCAACGCATTAAAAGCTCCAAACAGAAAGATGTCTTTATTTTCTTTCCAATATGCTGTAAGATGAGCGATCATGTCCCGATGATCTTGAGTGATCTCATTGATTTTAACAGACAACTGAGGTACTGAGAATAATATATTAGTTAATTGTAATGCTGCAACCTCAACCTGTTCGTCAGGATGCCAAGCAATCATATCAGAATGCACTATCGTCTTTCCAGCAAGTAACTTAACATCTGTCGTTCTTATTCGATTAGTCAAGCAATCATGTGGAGCATCAAATGCCCTAAACATATTACCCAATGATTGCAGGTACGGCCCTGTATACTTTTGCCTGAATTCTATTAATATTTCAGGGTTAAGTGCATACAATTCTTTTTTTATAAGATCTATCAATCTCTTAACTCCTTCATTTACCGATAGGCAGTCTTTTCCTCCTCCTTCAGTTAAGTCTGAATCTTCATATACCTTGAAGTCATCTATAAAATCCAATTTAAGGCCATCTAATTTCCAATATCCTACCGCCTCAACATATCTACTCACTAGATAAGACCTTACTTCAGGATATCTCGGGTCAAATACAGGTGCCCAAGGATGATGTTCAGTTAAAAACTTTCCTTTAAATCTCTCATAAGCTTTAGACTTAACACCACAGAATGGCACTGAATACCAAAACATACAATACATGTCCATATCATGTATGTCTTTGACAAAGCTATGAACATCATCTATTCTTTCTACTTCCCAATCTCCAGTATAATCGTATCCTCGTCCACCATCTTGAGTTTGCCACCCATCATCTACAATTATTCCTTGATAGCCCAATGCTTTGGCACGCTTACATTCTTCTAATAATTCTTGACTCGTAAAATTTTGATGATAAGAATACCAAGTAGAATATACTGGATAGCTCGCGGCTTCTGGCACATTAGCAATTGATAGACCTTCTTCCCACCATGCACTTACTGCTCGTATGGCATTTGCAAAATTTGTCTTATGTTTTGATATTCTAAGATTACATTCATAGACATCAGAAGATTCTAATTGATCAATCAACAATCTAACTACACAATAAAGACATCCGTCTTCTTCCTGTATACTAGCTTCTAATTCTGATGAATGGATATAGTCAGAGATAGCAAATGTGATTACATTATCATCGTTGTGGTCAAACACACTCATAATAGGGGCATCAACTGATGCTCTGGAACATACTTTTGGCAATTCCCAATCCGCCCTTAATCTCTTCTCATGTAGTGCATTAGTAGTCCAGACACCCTTTATATTGATACATGGCATTTTCCACTTCACCTCTATACCCTCTTTTTGGCGAGCTGCTAACGACAAAGAGATATTGTAAAGATCATATTCATCAGTAGCCGTTATATGCTCTATGGTGCAATTGGCATCATCAGTATAACACCTTGGAGTACTGTCAACGATCAGTGTTCGATCTATAATCTTCATAAATTTTATCTTCTTTGGATCGTCTTGCTACTCAATAATATGGCCAATCTCACCATGATCAATATCAAGATACCAATAACATACTTCACGAGTGATATATCTCCCTATCTATTGCTTTACAATTTTTCCGCCGATCATTACCCATTCTATATTTCTTAATGATTGTATATCAACAGTTGGATCTCCAGAGACAGATATTAAATCTGCTATCATGCCTGGAGCGATTCTTCCTTTGTTTTCGATATTGAGGAGGTTAGCATTTACAGAAGTGATATTCTTAAGTACATCGATATCAGACATACCGTAATCTACCATCATTTCTAATTCTCTAACATTCTCTCCATGTGGAAACACCCCGACATCACCACCAGCAATAATGTTGACGCCCACTTCAAGAGCCAATGCAAAGCTTTTCTTTTTAGCGACGATTCTCGCTGGTTCTGGATCTACACCCTTCTTCCAACCACGATACTGCATAATGGCATCACCAGCTGCAAGTGTGGGGCAAAGTGCGACACTGTGCTCTTTCATCAATTCAAATACTTCTCTCGTGCCACCATCGCCATGCTCTATAGTATAGACACCTGCAAGCGTTGCTCTCCTCATGCCCTCTGCGGTTGCTGCATGAGCGACAACTGGACGACCAGATGAGTTGGCGACAGATACTATAGTTTTTAATTCTTCAAGCGTAAATGTTGGCTTAGCTTCTCCATTAGGACCCCATCGATAATCTGCATAGACCTTGATAATATCTGCACCTCCACCTATCTGCCTTCTTACTTCTGCGATTAGGTCATCATGTCCATCCGCCTCATATGCTCCCAACGGCACAGTGACATGTTCTCCAAAACCCTTAGGTCCATAACTCCCTGTGGCAACAATAGCTGGTCCGGCTACAATTAAGTTAGGTCCATCAATCACGCCTTTTTCAATACTTCTCTTGATACCCACATCGAGATACCCAGCACCTTCTGATCCAAGATCTCTCATCGTTGTGACACCAGCCATCAGAGATGATCTGAGGTGATTACCTGCTCTTAGTGCCCTTTCGGCAAATGTCTCTTTCAATACTTGATCATTCCAAGAAGTTTCGTTGTAAGGATGAAGTAAGATGTGCGAATGACCTTCAATCATACCAGGCATTAGTGTCTGATCTTCGAGCAATACTACTTGTGCATCAATGGGAATAGCAACATCGGCTGTTGGGCCAACTTGGGTTATAATATCACCGACTATTATTGCAGTCCAATTCTTGTGTAATGTCTCTCCGTCAAAGATGGCACCAGCCTTTATAGCTATCACATCTTGACCCAAAATCGGACTTGTTAATGTAAATGAAAGCAATACTATAAAACACGATTTTACAAACTTCATATTCATTCTAATTTTGATCTTCTATCGCTTCCCAAAACTCCAATGCTCGTCTGGTATGTGGTATACATATCGACCCCCCGACCAGATTGGCAACCATAAATACATCAAATACTTCATCTTTTGTAACGCCTAATTCATAGCACGTGCCAATATGATACTTGATGCAATCATCACATCTTAGTACCATAGAAGCTACAAGACCTAAGAGCTCTTTGGTTTTTACATCAAGAGCCCCATCCTTATAAGTATTAGTATCTAGATTGAAAAATCGATTGAGATTCTTATGACCATGATTGGTCATCTTCTCATTCATCTTCTTGCGATAGTCATTGAATTCTTCTACTGGATTAGACATACATATATTTTAGAAGTGCAATCAAAGAAAAAAATGGGAGAATCTCAACTCGTAAAAAGCAGAAGGCTCCTTCAAACCAACGTCTGCTTAATTAAGCTATCTACAATTACAAGTTTGCATACTTCACTTGTCTCCATAGGGACCTGATCATCTTAACTATCATCGCAAATACACCTACGAAGCATGTTGTTCCTGCCAGAACATATTCTATTCTCATATACTTCATCATCCATTGCTGTTTTTCAATAGAAAGATGTGTCACGAGCGTCTGAAGGCCCTCTTGATCATTATACTCTAGAAAAGAGTGAAGGCCTTCTAGTATCGGAAAAAATAATAATGGTACAATTAAGATCATGATGATCTTGAATGGCTTGGACTCTGATAAAGGATGGTGATGCAATGAGAATATATAACGTAGTAATGTCACTGCCCCGATCAAGTAAATAATATTATAGCTAAACCAAGGGAAGTCAATATCTGCTTGAATTATTGGTAATACTACCAAAGCGGTAATCACGAATGTTACCATCCACCATATGAATTCTAAAGACCACTTTTTAGAAACTATAGACATAAAACGAAGATAAGTTATCGAGTATGAAACATGACGATACGAAGTACAAATGCTTATCTATTCTTAGTCAAAGTAATATGGGTGTTCAAAAAATACCGCAATTACAAAGTATTCAATTGGTAGCTATAGAGTATCAAGATCCTTTCAATTAATAGATATATCTAAAAGTCCAGTTCTCATAGTTATTCTACCCGCCCGCTACGCGGCTCCCTTCTTGAAGACCGCTCGGGTCTTCATCTTTCTTCCAAAAAGAGCCGGTCGGTCTTCATCAGCGCTGAAGGGCTTAACTTCTCTGTTGAGAAAGAAGAGCGAATGGTCTCAGCTCGCTGAGATTGGAGGTCGTAAACCGACCTTTAAAAATGATCAAACCGACTCATAAGAAGCGGCTCATACTTCATATTTAACAGATATCTTAGAAATATCAAAAGTGACTTTATATGTCTTGATTGTGATGACTTTATATGTCTTGATTGTGAATGAAGGTGGCATAAAAAAAGTCCTGTTGAAATAAATCAACAAGACTTTTATATTAACTGGCAGCGACCTACTCTCCCACCTTAGTAGTACCATCGGCGCTGAAGGGCTTAACTTCTCTGTTCGGAAAGGTAAGAGGTGGAACCCCTTCGCTATAGCCACCATTTAATCTTGATCTGACATGGCATTATACCACATGCAGATCGCCCATACTTACAAGAAGATGGACGTAGCTTAAAAATGACAGACTGATAATATCGAGTGAATTGATTGAATAGAATAAACATGTTGCTGTGCTATCCGCCAAAGGCGGATAGGATCCGGTTGCTACTACAGACAAGTCTGCAGTAACAACCGTAATAAAGAAGCTTTCGGGTAATTAGTACTACTTGGCTCCATGTGTCACCACACTTCCACCTATAGCCTATCAACGTGGTCATCTTCCACGACC
>CAZRXJ010000081.1:0-7499 GCA_964604025.1 uncultured Saprospiraceae bacterium
AAGCGTTATCGGTGCAATATCAGTAATAGATGTTACCCCTGTGATTTTTCTTTTTCCAGATACAGAGGCATTCTTATTTATAAGCGTGCCTTCAAATGTTGGATTGAAGGTGTTCTTAATATAAATTGGAATCGATTTCGTAAGTGCCGGTTGTATAGTAGGCGGATATATCACCTTAGCACCAAAGTGTGATAGTTCCATGGCTTCGTCATAACTTAATTGAGGTATGGTATATGCATTTTTTACAATTTTAGGATTTGACGTAAGTACACCATCTACATCTGTCCATATTTCTAAACTCTCAGCATGTAGAGCCCCTGAGATTATAGCTGCAGTATAATCAGAACCTCCTCTGCCAAGAGTTGTTGTAAGTCCTCCTATATCGGATGCTATAAATCCAGTTACAACTTGTAGTTCTCCTTTGTTGGCTTTATAGTGAGAGGAGATGAGTCCTTCGGTCATTTCTAAATTTACCTTGGCCTTTCCAAACTCTTTGTTTGTTTTTATAATTTTCCTGGCATCAAGATATGCGGCTTTTACACCCAAACTTCTAAAATATGCAGCTATAATAAACGCGGAATTTCGTTCGCCAAAACTCAAGATATAGTCCATTGTACGAAGTGAAGCTTCTCGCAATAGATGAACCCCTTTGAGCAAGTCCTTCAATACATCGAAATTTTCAACGATATGATCATGTGCGGCTTGATCACTACCCAACAAATCATTCAGTGCAGTGAGATGTCTTTTTCTTAATTGAGTATATGTCTGAAGATATTCTTCTTTTCCCTGTGCCGCTTGTTTTGCACAATCGATTAATAAATCAGTCACCCCTCCAAATGCAGAAAAAACTATGGTAAGGCGCTCCTCTTTGTCATAGCGCTTGGCAATAAGAGATCCAATACTTCTGATCCGTTCAGGGGTAGCAACACTGGTGCCACCAAATTTCAATACTTTCATGATGATCTACGTTAAAGTCACGACATTAATATCGTAAGGACAAAGGTAGACAGATAGGACATTAATCATGCCTATCAAATCATGTCATTATGTCTTTTTTTAATCATTTATCATCAGGGTTATGGCATCTTAGATTATTGATGGCTTACCTTTATAGTTTTATCGTGACAGCATGACATAATCAGGTCAGTTGGAACAATTATCGCTCATCTCCTAAGCATAAAAGAGATACATGTTCAATATAATCAAGAAAGTATTCGGTACAAAGCATGATAGGGATGTTAAGGCATTCAGTTCTGTGATCGAAGAAATCAATGATCACTTCACGTCATATCAGTCTATTAGCAATGATGATCTAAGGAATAAAACGTTAGAATTTCGTTCAAGAATTGCTAATCATCTAAAAGGTATAGATGAAGATATCAATGCGCTAATCGAGGAGATTGATACAGAAGCGGACATCCTTGCCAAAGAAGACAAGTACAACGAGGTAGATGAACTAAAGAAGGAGAGAGATGAGTCTTTAGAGGAGATCTTAGCAGAGTTGTTGCCAGAAGCCTTTGCGGTAGTTAAGGAAACCGCTCGAAGGTTTAGCACGAATGAAAGCCTAACTGTTACCGCTACAGAGCATGATCGTGAGATGGCTGCATCAAGAGAACATGTTACTATCGATGGCAACAATGCTACTTGGCAAAACACTTGGAAAGCAGGAGGTGCTGATGTTACCTGGAACATGATACACTATGATGTCCAGCTTATAGGTGGTAATGTGCTGCACAAAGGCACGATAGCAGAGATGCAAACAGGTGAAGGAAAG
Source organism: uncultured Saprospiraceae bacterium (assembly GCA_964604025.1). Classification (GTDB taxonomy): domain Bacteria; phylum Bacteroidota; class Bacteroidia; order Chitinophagales; family Saprospiraceae; genus JAJRXG01. The sequence goes on from CAZRXJ010000081.1 coordinate 1,775, forward strand.
ACGCTTGTTGCAACATTACCGGCATATCTTAATGGTCTTAGTGGTCAGGGTGTACACGTTATCACAGTTAACGACTATCTGGCTAAAAGGGATAGCGAGTGGGTAGGTCCCATCTTTGAGTTTTTATACCTCACTGTTGACTGTATAGATAAATATAAGCCGCACTCACCTGGGAGAGTTAATGCTTACAAGTGTGATATCACGTACGGTACTAATAATGAGTTTGGCTTTGATTATCTCAGAGACAATATGGTTCGTTCTCAAGAAGAAAGGGTACAAGGCAAACATCACTTTGCCATGATTGATGAGGTTGATTCTGTTTTGATTGATGATGCCAGAACGCCACTGATTATCTCAGGGCCAGTTCCTAAAGGATCTGAAGAACAAGAATACCAAGAACTCAAACCCAAAGTAGAGCGCTTGATTGCTGCTCAGAGAAAGCTGGCCACTAACTATTTGGCGGAAGCTAAAAAAGGGTTTGCGGCAGGAGATCGAGGATATGAAGAAGGAGAAGCTGGCATGAATCTCCTTAGAGCATTTAGAGCACTTCCCAAGTATCGTCCACTGATAAAGTTCTTAAGTGAAGAAGGTGTAAAAGTAACTTTGCAAAAAGCGGAGAACTTTTATATGCAAGAACAATCCAAAAGGATGCATATAGTTGACGAGCCTTTACTTTTTACAATTGATGAAAAAAATAGAAATGTTGAATTAGCCGAAGGTGGTGCAGAGTTTCTAGCAAAAGGAGAAGAAGATACTCAGTTTTTTATAATGCCTGATATCACTTCAGAAATGCAACTCTTAGATGAAAGAGAAAAAGAAACTTTTGAAGATCTGGCTGAAGCAAGGACAAATCTTATCCAAGATTACTCCATCAAGTCAAGACGTCTTCATGCCGTAAGCCAATTACTAAAGGCATATACACTTTTTGAAAAAGAAGAAGAATATGTAGTGATCGATGGCAATGTAAAAATTGTCGATGAGCAAACAGGTCGTATGATGGAAGGTCGCAGATATTCTGATGGTCTTCATCAAGCGCTTGAGGCTAAAGAAAATGTAAAAGTTGGAGACATCACACAGACCTATGCCACTGTAACATTACAGAACTATTTTAGAATGTATCACAAGCTATCTGGGATGACTGGTACAGCTGAAACAGAAGCAAAAGAGCTGTGGGATATTTATAAATTAGACGTTACTGTAATACCTACCAACAGGCCCATCACAAGAAAAGATAAAGAAGACCTTGTTTATAAAACAGCCAGAGAAAAATTTAATGCTGTAATAGGTGAAATTGAAGTTTTAACAGGCGAAGGAAGACCCGTACTAGTTGGAACAACAACAGTAGACATATCCGAGAAACTCAGTCGTATGATGCAGATCAAAGGACTTAAGCACAATGTCCTTAACGCAAAACAACATCAACGCGAAGCACAGATAGTCTCTGAAGCCGGCCGAGCCGGAAATGTTACTATCGCAACCAATATGGCCGGTCGGGGTACAGATATAAAAATTAGCGACGAAGTTAAAGCCGCTGGAGGTCTTGCTATTATCGCAACAGAAAGACATGATTCAAGAAGAGTAGATCGACAGTTACGAGGCCGTGCAGGTAGACAAGGAGATCCAGGTTCTTCTCAATTCTATGTTTCATTGGAGGATAATCTTATGCGATTATTTAACTCAGAGCGACTTGCAAAAGTCATGGATCGTATGGGCCATCAAGATGGAGAAGTGTTGCAGCACAGCATGGTCACCAAATCTATCGAACGCGCACAGAAAAAAGTTGAAGAAAACAACTTTGGTATTAGAAAAAGACTTCTTGAATATGATGATGTCATGAACATTCAGCGAGAAGCAATTTATAAAAAGAGAGGTAATGCTCTTTCGGGAGATCGCCTTTCTGTAGATCTTTATAATCTCTTTTCAGCTCTATGTGAAAACATAGTTGTAGATTATAAAAATGCTGGAACATATGATTCATTTAGAAATGAATGTATCAGGGTACTAGGTTATGATCCTGAGATTGACGCTGCGGCATTTAATGAAGCACCTACAGAAGAACTCGCTGAAGAATTGCAAAAGCAAACTACAGAGTTCTATAATATGAAGTTTGATCGAATCACCGAGATTCTAATGCCAGTGATCAAACGTGTTTATGAAAATGAAGGCAACAAGTACAAGCGTATTGCAATTCCATTTACTGATGGGTCTAACAAGACACTACCCATCTCAGCCGATCTTAAAGAGGCTATAGATAGTAAAGGCAAGTCAGTCATCAAGGATATAGAGAAGGCCGTTAGTCTAGCTATTGTCGATGAAAACTGGAAAGAGCACTTACGTGCGATGGATGAACTAAAAGACTCAGTACAGGCGGCTTCTTTTGAACAAAAGGATCCACTTGTCATCTATAAGATGGAGGCTTATGACTTGTTTGAAAGATTGATATATAGAATCAATGAGGAGATCAGTTCATATCTAATGAAAGGGCGACTCATGATCAATGTTAATGATAACCTCGAAGAGGCTAAGACTGTTAAGACAGACCTTAGCAAGACAACTGCTTCAAGGCAAGATCAGGCCAGAAGAGCAGCTGCAGAAGGAGTAAGTGCTCCACGAGCTAAACCAGAGACATTTGTGAGAACAGATAAGAAAATAGGCAGAAACGATCCTTGTCCTTGTGGTAGTGGCAAAAAATTCAAGCAATGTCACGGTAAGATATAGTTTGTCTGATAGATAGATTTGTTGTTTTTTTGAGTTCTTGTAAGTAATATTCTAAAGATGCGCTTGATACTTCTACTTATCTTCTCGTTCTTATTCTCTGGCATATCTGCCCAAGTAATTTTTTCAGAAGAACCCAAGGTTCAAGCTTTGATGCATCGTTACGAAAAAGAAGGAAGGTCCGAAAGCTCGATTAATGGTTGGCGTATAAAATTGATCAGTACAACTGACAGAAGAAAATGGGAATCTGCCAAAAGTCAATTCAGAAGTCTATTTCCCGATTATAATGTATCAAGCAGTTATGAAAATCCCTACTACAGTTTAAAAGTTGGAGCTTACGAAACGAGATATGATCTTGAGTCCTTTCTTCAAAGATTTAAAGTTGATTTTAGAGAGGCCATCCCATTTAGAGATCGAATAGAAAAAACCGAGTTATTTGAGACCGACTAGCTCTAGTCGTGGATATATCAGTCCAGGTTCCAGTAGATCCGTAGGTATCGACTGGATGCTTCTTATCTCCTATATAGCCCTTGTATCAGTTGGGCTTTTAATGATTTATACAACTACTTATAATGACAATATAGGAAGTATGTGGACTTTGGGCTCACCTTTTGGTAGCCAACTCATGTGGGCAGGCCTTTCGATTGCTACACTTATACTACTTACCCTTGTAGATTGGCAAATATGGAATAGTCTTTCTCTTCCTTCATATGTGCTCGGTATCATTTTGTTAATATTATTACTACTCATTGGCAATGAGATCAACGGGGCAAAATCTTGGATTAATCTAGGTCTATTTTCATTTCAGCCTGGAGAATTCGTCAAAGTGGCAACTGCACTTTTTTCAGCGACATTACTGAGTTCGGTTCAGACAAAACTCACAGAATTCAAATCTCAATTCTTAATGTTTGGAGTTATCCTCTTGCCTGCATTCTTAATCATCTTACAACCCGATCCGGGCTCAGCACTCACCTTTGTTTCCTTGATTATAGCATACTATAGATTTGGCATGCCTGTGATTTACTACCTAGCGTTGATATCATTGTTTCTCACTATAGTATTTTCCTTGACACAAGGATTTTATACTGTAGCAAGCGCCATATTTATTGTTGGTGTAGTTTTCACTTCCAGATTCTCTATAAAAGAGACGACTCCAATCTTTCTTTTTATAGCATTAGTGTTGTCTAATATTCTCTTATATCAGTTTGGGCTCATGCACTTTGGTGCATTGTTAAGTGCTGTATATTTTCTTATTCACTTATTTGTTTTAAACAAAGCACAAAGCTTGCCAACTAGATTTTCGGTGCTCGGAGGATTAGTGTTATTGTGTTTGATATCATTCGGAAGTTCATTTGCTTTTGAAAATATATTAAAGTCGCACCAGCAAGATAGGATCAATGTCTGGCTACAACCTGAAAAATGCGACCCAAGAGGATCGCTTTATAATCTTATTCAATCAAAAATAGCCATTGGGTCTGGAGGATTAAGTGGTAAAGGATATCTCAATGGTAATCTCACAAAACTCAATTATGTGCCAGAACAAACCACAGACTTTATATTTAGCAGTATAGGGGAAGAACAAGGTTTTTTAGGGGGCGCAGGTGTTGTAATCATTTTTTTAATTCTTACGTTGCGCATCATTAGAATTGGGGAAAATTCTAATTTCAATTTTGTTCGTGCATTCTGTTATATAGTGGCCGGTTTTATATTCACTCACTTTTTTATAAACATTGGTATGACCATGGGTATTAGTCCTGTCATTGGGATTCCTCTGCCTTTTATAAGCAAGGGGGGCACCTCATTACTAGCCTTTTCTGTAATGATAGGCATCACGCTTAATATGAGTAAAGAAGTCAGGTGATAAATTTTGATCTTATAAAATCTTCTTCAACTGGAGGAGCAAGGCTTGGGAAGATAACTACTTCACATGGTATTATTGAGACGCCCATTTTCATGCCAGTAGGCACGCAGGGTGCTGTTAAGTTTGTTCCTCATCATTCTCTGTCATCTTTTGGATCAGAGATTATACTAGGCAATACTTTTCACCTATATCTTAGACCAGGTCATGAGATCATAGAAAAAGCTGGAGGGCTCCATAAATTTATAAATTGGGACAAACCCATGCTCACTGATAGTGGTGGATTTCAGGTTTACTCTTTAAGTGGGATTAGAAAAATTACCGAAGAAGGTGTTCATTTCAAATCTCCAATTGATGGATCAAAACACTTCTTTAGTCCAGAAAGAGCGATAGAAATTCAGCAGAGTATAGGCGCTGATATCATCATGGCTTTTGACGAATGCACACCCTTTCCATGTGAATACGATTATGCAAAAAAATCAATGCATATGACCCATCGTTGGTTGGACAGATGCTTGGAACATTTTGAGAAGACACCAGCTCCCCATAGCTATCCGCAGACACTCGCCCCTATTGTACAAGGCAGTGTTTATGATGATTTGCGCGTGGCTTCCGCCAAATACATAGCTAGTAAAGAATGCGAAATAAATGCAATCGGAGGATTGTCTGTAGGAGAACCTGCACCTATCATGTATGACATGACGGCTAAAGTAACAGAACATCTTCCTGTTCAAAAAGCAAGATACCTTATGGGAGTTGGCACGCCTCAGAATATATTAGAATGCATAGATAGAGGTATTGATATGTTCGATTGTGTATTGCCAACACGCAATGCTCGACACGGACATTTATATACAGATCAAGGTGTCATCAATATAAAAAATGCAAAGTGGAAAGAAGACTTCTCTCCGATAGATGAAAACAGCACAAGTGAATTAAGTCGTACCCATAGCAAGTCGTATTTAAGACATCTCTTTGTTGTTAAAGAAGCTTATGGTAATGAGATAGCTAGCATCCATAATCTATCATTCTATCTCTGGTTGATCAAAGAAGCAAGAAAAGAAATTGCAAAAGACAATTATGTAAGTTGGAAAGAAAGTATGTTAGAAAAATTGAACAGAAGACTCTAAAATGAAAACGCCCGATAATATG
>CAZRXJ010000082.1:0-7457 GCA_964604025.1 uncultured Saprospiraceae bacterium
AAAGTATCATTGCATATGTTTAGCATAATATTTTAATCTCATCGTTCTATCCCAACATGACAAAGGCCTTTTCTCGACTTTTAGCATTTCCATTTGCTCTTATCCTTATCATTGCTTTTAGCAGTGGAGGGTTCGACTTTTCAAGCCCAAGGACTATTGTAGTCATGATATGTCTGATCGCCTTAATGCTAATATATGTCTTCAATCGACAGCTTGACATATGGTGGTGGAGACGTAATCCTCCAACCCTTGATAGACCGCTTAAAACATGGCTTGCTGCTCACTCTAGGTATTATCAAAATCTAAATGACGATACAAGAGAAGAGTTTGAAAGGAGAGTAGCTGCGTTTATCAATATCAAAAACTTCACACTCAAAGCAGAAAGAGACTACCAATTAGAAGAAGATGTTAAGACTATAATAGCACACGAATACATAAGATTGACATTAGATCAGGATGATTATTTATTTGATGATATCGAACAATTTGTAATTTATAATCATCCATTTGGCACACCGGACAAACAGTTTTTGCATACCATTGAAGTTAATATGGACCATGGAGTTGTTATACTTTCAAAAGAACAATTAGTCAATGGTTTTTTAAGACCAGACGACTTTGTCAACGTATCTCTACTATCCGCTGTTATGACGTTCATTAGTCGATATCCGAGATTGGCTTATCCAGAAGTATCATCATTAAGTGCTGAAGATCTTAGTGCTGCACATGACATCAATCTATCAGTGATATACAAGGCACTTGGAGAGATTCGCTTGAACACTTTAGACTTGTTGATATTCTGTTATCTGTTACACCCTAATCGGACAGAGTCATTTGATCCTGATCGATTTGAACAACTCGAAAGTATATTCAAAAGAGATGCACAGGTATAAGCTATTTGCTAAAGCATTATGACCACTTTGTCAGACAAATATTGCATATAATGGCTATATATTTGCGTTTCGAATAAAGACGTATGAAGATTTCCCTTAATTGGCTTAAAGACTATATAGACATCCCTTCTACTCCAGATGAATTGGAGCAGATATTGACCTCCTTGGGATTGGAGGTAGAAGGCATGAAGGAAGTTCAGTCTATACCTGGAGGACTTGAAGGCCTTGTTATAGGAGAGATCAAGTCATGCGGCAAGCACCCTAACGCTGATCGTCTATCAGTAACTACTGTCGATGTCGGTCAAGAAAAACTATTAAATATAGTATGTGGTGCACCTAATGTTGCTTCGGGTCAGAAGGTTGTAGTTGCCACGATCAACACTAAATTATTTCCCTTAGAAGGAGACCCATTTGTTATCAAAAAAGGAAAGATAAGAGGAGAGGTATCGGAAGGTATGATCTGTGCAGAAGATGAGATCGGGCTTGGTACAGATCATGACGGTATCATAGTTCTGTCGGATGAGGCAGTGATAGGATCGGCAGCAGCAGATTATTACAATATAGAAACTGATACGATATATAATATCGGTCTTACGCCAAATAGGTCAGATGCGACTTCGCATATAGGTGTTGCCAAGGACCTCTTAGCGTATTACAAATACCATGATAACCCATCTTTGGTATTGAAGACACCTGAAGTAAAATTAAAAGAAGAGATCAAGCAGAATCGTACAATCAAAGTGGTGATTAATGATGCTATAGGATGTCCAAGATTTTCTGGTGTAACGATCAGCAATCTCACAATAGGGCCAAGTCCAGATTGGATGCAACAGAGACTAACATCTATAGGAGTAAGACCCATTAGCAACATTGTAGATATTACCAATTATGTGCTGCATGAATATGGGCAGCCATTACATGCGTACGACTTTGCAAAGGTGACTAAGAAAGAAATTCATGTCCAGACTTTGCCAGCCGGAACCATATTCAAATCTCTGGATGAGAAAGATCGAAAGCTTCATGAAGAAGACCTGATCGTGTGTGATGGTGATGACAATGGTATGTGTATCGCTGGCGTCTTTGGTGGATTAGAAAGTGGTGTGAAAGATGAGACAACTGAGATATTCTTAGAAGCAGCTCACTTCAATGCGCGACAACTTAGAAAAACGAGTACAAGACATAATCTAAGAACAGATGCAGCTGGAGTTTTTGAAAAAGGATCTGACCCAGCTAACACAGTAGCAGCCTTAAAACGCGCTGCCTCACTCATGTGTCAATATGGTGGAGCGGTCGTATCCTCAACAATAGTTGATGATTATAAAATCCCTATAACACCTGCAGAAATACGTGTCAATAAGAATACAATCACGCAACTCATAGGCTGTAAGATAAGTGATGAGCAAATTGAAAAAATCTTACTTGCCCTTGATATAGAGATCGTCAATCAAGATATAGAACATTATAAAGTACGTATCCCGACTAACAAAGCTGACGTAACGCGCGAAGCTGATGTTATAGAAGAGATATTAAGGATCTATGGATTTAATAATGTTCCGATCCCTTCTAAACTCAATATCTCAATCACTCCTTCAGAGCATGTCACTAAGGTGAAGCTGAGGAAACTCATCAGTGATGTCTTGGTTAATAAAGGATATCATGAGATGATGGGCTTGTCGCTTGTACCATCCTCTTTATATGAGCAGGTAGGTGATTATAAAGATAATCTGGTTATGGTCAATAACACCAGCAATATCCATCTTGATGCGATGAGACCTGAGATGATGATTTCATCATTACTTGCCAGTCAGTATAATATCAATCGACAACAAAAAAACATAGCCTTATTCGAAAATGGAAGGTCTTATAAAGAGATCATAGGTGAAGATCAACAAAAAGTGCATTTTGAAGAAGAGTGGATGACGATCATAAGGACTGGTAGCGCTAATAGTATAAATTGGCGGGAAATAACTAGGCCTCAAGATTTTTATGATATTAAAAAGGCAGTAAAAGGCATATTTAAAAGATTGGGCCTACATACTTACCAAGTAAGCGAACTCGAAGATGATCGATTTTCTTATGGACTAAGATATCATCGTGGTAGCAATGTCTTAGCGTCATTTGGAGCTGTATCTCAGATTGCGAAGAAAGCGGCAGATGTAGATGTGGATATATATTATGCTGAGTTAAGGATGTCTGCTATACTTAAAGCCGTACGTAAGCTATCCCATACAACACAAGTGATACCCAAGTATCCTTCCAGTAGCCGAGATCTTGCGCTTACACTTGATGAAGGCATCTCATATAGCACAGTAGAAGCGATCATCAAGAAGAACAGTGGTTCTTTACTCAAGGCGGTCCATTTATTCGATATATATCGAGATAAGAAAACCCTTGGTGTTGATAAAAAATCTTATGCTGTGAGCATGACTTTCGAAGACGCTGAAAAGAACCTACAAGATAAGGTTGTAGATAAGATAGTCGCTAAAGTTGTTCGCAACCTCGAAGAAAAGGTAGGAGCAAAACTGCGATAGACCTTTCAATCACTTTTGTCGGTTTTTTCTATGTCATGATCGTGAGGATGAACGACCTAGAAGTTTTGGATGAACATGACCATTGCGCGAGATCATCTTAAATTGATCAAGAATGTCTCACAAAAGCGGCTATGACCTAAAAAAGAGCTAATTTTAAGTTCAAATATGATATGAAGCAGTTATTGACCAGAATAGAAGGTTTAGAAGAAACTATAAAACTGGTGGTCGATCGTATTTCATCTCTAAAAGAAGAGAATCAGATATTATCTCAGGAAAATAGCCGTTTACATATTGAATTAAATCAACTTAGAGGAAGTAGAAGGATTGGGGCAAATATTGTCTCAGGTGTGAGCAACGAGATAAATTCGAGCGAAAGCGATATAAATGTCGGTCAATTAAAACAAGAATTAGATCGATGTATTGAGGAAATCGAGGATTGCCTCGGACAGATGTAGAGATGGAAAAGACTAACAACGTGGTCAATGTGAATGTGCTGGGTAGAGATTACCCTGTGAAGTGTACAGAGTCTGAAGCTGAAGAATTGAGAAAGGTAGAGAAAAACCTGAATCAGCAACTCAATCAATATCGACTTAAATATGTGCAACTAGACAAGCAAGACTGTTTGTCGATGGCACTTATAGAAAATCTGATGGAAAAATTTCAATCCCAGAAAGGCGAATTGGAAGATCAATGTAATCAGACTTTGGATCGCTTAGAGGATATGCTCTCACCACATATATCCTAATCTACTTTCTTCATTTTTATAACGAGGGACTTTGTCTGAAAGCCAGACAAGGGCAGATCTCAATAAACATTTGAATTATGGAAATTATAGGCGGATTAGGCGGTGGATTAGTTGCTGGGTTGGTCCTTGGATTTTTGGTTATGAACTTCTTCGTTAAGAGGATGCAAAAGTCAAAAGTCGATGAGATGAACAAGAAGGCAGATCTAACACTGCAAGAAGCTAAGGTTACAGCACAAAGAATCGAAGGAGAAGCACAGACTAAAGCAGATCGATTGATGAGCAATGCTGAAAGTAAGCATGACAGTATCAAGCAGAAGAAAATAAGAGAGGCCAAAGAAAAATTTGCTAAACTCAAGTCCAAGTTTGAGAGCGAGAAGTCAGAGCGGATGATGCAACTGAAGGATCGCGAGATGGATGTCAAGACCCTTGAGAGAGATATGGCCCGCAAGCAAAAAGACCTGGAAGCAGAAACCGAAGGGATAGAACATAAAGAAGCCGAGATCAAAGCAGTTAAAGAGAATCTTGAGAAGCAACTTAAAGTTGTGGGCAAGCGGAAAGCAGAGTTAGACAAGTCTAATGAAAAGTTTATTAAGCAGCTCGAGACTGTAGCAAAGATGGATGAATCGGAGGCCAAAGAACAACTTCTTGAAGCAGTCAAAGCAAAAGCTGAGACAGCAGCGTTATCTATCGAAAAAGATATTATCCAAGAAGCAAAAGCGAACGCCAACAAGCAAGCCAAAAAGATCGTTATACAATCGATCCAAAGGATGTGTGCTGAGTATACCATTGAGAATACAGTATCAGTATTCAACTTAGATTCTGATGACATCAAAGGTCAGATCATCGGTCGAGAAGGACGTAATATCAGAGCCATAGAATCTGCCACAGGCGCAGAACTTGTTGTCGACGATACACCAGAAGCAATTGTCATATCATCATTTGATCCAATCAGAAGAGAGATCTGTAGACTTTCATTAAAGCGGCTCGTAGCTGATGGTAGAATCCACCCAGCAAAAATCGAAGAAGTCGTCGCCAAGGTGAAAAAGCAGCTCAATGATCAGATTGTTGAGATCGGTGAGAGAACAGTGATAGACCTTGATATACATGGACTCCATGCATATCTAATTAAGATGGTTGGACGTATGAGATTTAGATCTTCATATGGTCAGAATCTTCTAAAGCACTCTATAGAAACAGCTAATCTATGTGCGACAATGGGCGCTGAGTTAGGACTTAGTAGCAAGCAGATCAAGTTAGCAAAGAGAGCGGGCTTACTGCACGATATCGGTAAGGTGGCAGAAGAAGATTCAGAATTGCCACACGCGCTACTGGGCATGCAGATATGTGAGAAACACAAAGAACATCCAGTAGTTCTCAATGCCGTAGGTGCTCACCACGATGAAATCGAGATGAATAACATCATCTCACCAATCGTCCAAGCATGTGATGCAATCTCAGGAGCACGTCCAGGAGCACGTAGAGAGATTTTGGAAAGTTACTTAAAGCGAATCGGCGAACTGGAAGAAGTTGCTATGGCCCATGACGGTGTAGAAAAAGCATATGCGATACAAGCTGGAAGAGAACTAAGAGTAGTTGTAGAAGCTGACAAAGTATCTGATCAACAATCTGAGGATTTATCATTTATGATCTCTCAGAAGATCCAAAATGAAATGCAGTATCCAGGTCAAGTAAAGGTGACTGTAATCAGAGAAAAGAGAGCAACGACATTTGCGAGATAGTCGTTAGCGACTTCGCAAATGGACCAATAAATTATAAAAGAGGCCGTGCACACGTACGGTCTCTTTTATTGCGCCATAGATTGTTTGGATATTGATGTCTTTCACAAATAAATTATGGTGATGATGGGTATTTGCAGAACCCAGATGGATGCCTATTAAAATGATTGGAGCTACCTTACTAAAATCGCTTATTATACCTACATTTGCGGCGATTTTAAACCATAGGTAGTGCCAGTTAATTACTCATCATTTCTGCGATATATCTTCCTCATATTTTTGTCATTTCAAGTAACTCATATAGTTGCACAAGATGACCATGAAGCAGATGCACATGAAAGTATAAATCATAGCCACGCAGATCATGATCATTCGACACACGATAGCCATGCTGTTGATAAGGATGATCATGGAGATCACAGTAAGCCAAGCTGTGCAGATCATCACGGTGAACATGTGGACTACGATCCTAAAGAAACAGCATTACACCACATCAGTGATGCCAATGTTTATACGATATTAGATTTTGTAAGAATTCCATTGCCATGTATCCTCTATTCTAATGATGAGGGATGGGAGTTTTTCTCATCAGGCAAGTTTTCAGCAGGACATCACGATGATGGCCACTATGCTTATAATGGATATGTGTTACACCAAGGAAGTGTTAAAAGAGTTGTTCAAGATGGCTTCCCCATGCAAGGGAAACAAGAAGTTGGAGCTTTCTCACATACAATAAAACATGTTGGCACTAAAGAAATTAAGGAATCATATGTATGCTATAATAACACCCCATATCTTTTAGAATCAAAATCAATTCTAGATGGTGGTTTATTAGGCGGAGGAATAACTGGGTTTTACGATTTTTCAATTACGAAAAATGTAATGTCGATGATCCTAGTCTCATTGCTTCTATTCTGGATATTCAGATCTGTAGCAAAAGCATATGTTAGAAATGAAGGACAAGCTCCGAGTGGTATTCAGTCTCTTTTAGAACCAGTGATACTCTATATCAGAGATGAAGCTGCCATACCATTTATAGGAGAAGAGAAGCACAAGAGATATTTGCCTCTCCTCCTATCCATTTTCTTTTTCATCCTTGGATTAAATCTTTGGGGACAAGTTCCCTTTTTAGGTGGTACCAATGTGACAGGTAATCTGAATGTAACAATGATGATCTCCTTACTTGTTTTTGTCTTGGTGACATTCATTGGCAACAAGCATTATTGGGAGCACATATTATGGATGCCTGGAGTACCATTATTTGTTAAGCCTATTATTGCGATCATAGAAATCATGTCAATGTTCATTAAACCATTGACATTGTTGTTGCGTCTTGCAGGAAATATATCAGCAGGGCATATTGCAATAATTAGTTTTGTGGGGCTGATATTTATTTTTGGTGACTCAGGAAGATCGATTGGAGGAGGAGTTATAGGATCAATATTATCAACATTTTTGACCTTGTTTATGATGGCAATAGAATTAATTGTTGCCTTTATACAAGCATATGTATTTACATTATTGACTGCTTCATATATCGGAGCAGCAATAC
>CAZRXJ010000083.1:0-7448 GCA_964604025.1 uncultured Saprospiraceae bacterium
AGTTGGAGCAACTTTGATAGACTACCATTGATTGTAACTGCGACTTGCTCTTTTACAGGATTCGACGATCCTTCGATGACAACTGCGGGTGAAGCATCATTGCTCAATCCTTCTGGTGGCGCACTTTCATTATTTACAACAGTGAGGTCAGTTTATGCTTCTAAAAACTTCCAATTAACAAGATCTGTCTTTGCGCAGATGTTCCAAAAAGAAGATGGTGCTTTTTTAAAGATTGGAGAGATCATGCGGCGATCAAAGAATGACAACCCTTCAGATAACTCTAATGCTCGCAAATTTTTTCTAATTGGAGATCCTACAATTACACTCGCCATTCCACCATTAGAAATTAGAACCGAAAAAATCAATAATATAGAAGTAACGGATGGTGAAGAACTAAGAATGAGTGCTTTAGACCCAGTGACGCTGACTGCATCTATACGCAGTCCACAAGGTGCATTAATGACAGATTATAATGGCTTGGTTGACATTGTCATATTCGACAAACCTACAGAGACAAGGACGATTGCTAATGACAGTCGGAGTTTTGTAAAGTCTTATAGAACTCAGAGCAATGTCATATACCGAGGTAAGGCAAAGGTGGAAGGAGGTATGTTGTCCGTATCATTTACAGTACCTGTTGATATTGATTATGCTATCGGAGCAGCTAAAGTATCATACTATGCTGTCTCAGACATCTATGGTGATGCTGCAGGATTCACAGATCAACTTGTCATAGGAGGGCCATCTATCAATCCAGTTATCGATGATCAACCACCAATCATAAAAGCCTATCTCAACAATCGTGAATTTGAAAATGACACCGAGGTACCTACTTCTAATCTGGTCATCGTTGATCTTTCTGACGATCATGGCCTCAACTTAAGTAGTACTGGTATCGGTCATGAGATAACTGCTGTACTGGATGATGACTCTAAGACTACCTTATTCTTAAATGAATTACTTGAAGGAAAATTAGACGATCAAAGATCTGGGACCATCTTCTTTAACATCAAAGACCTATCAGTAGGCAGTCATACCTTGACCATTAAAGCATTTGATGTTGCTAACAATGTAGGTGAGACCACCATATCTTTCATTGTCAGCGAAGATATAGAACAAAAGATATCATCTATCACTAATAGACCCAATCCAATAGAAGATCAAACTATCTTTGAAATCAGTCATGACATTATTGATGAAAATATAGAAGTGGTTATGATGGTCTATAACTTGAGTGGCCAATTAGTAGAGACAATGAGAACGACAGAAATCTCAAGGCAAGGACTTATTGAGCTTAGTTGGAGGCCCATTCATGTAAATTCTGGTACTTTTGTGTGCTATTTTACCTTGAATGGGGAAACAACAGGAGATAATCGCGTATCAGCTGCCAAAAAAGTAATATTGCTAAAATAATTATGTCTTCTTAACAGTTTCTTACCTATATTTTATCAATCACCATCCAATGAAATCGAATTTACTCTCTATCTTATTCTGCTTCCTGTGCCTATGTTGTGTTTCAACTGTCTCGGGGCAAGTAATATGGAATCCTGAAGCAGGATGTGCGACTGATGTAAATGGGCAATGTGTACCCAATACCCTTCTTTCAGCTGTTCCGTTTTTAACTATTACACCAGATGCTGTAGCTGGTGGTATGGGAGATGCAGGAGGTGCTACTGCCGCTAATCCATATTCGATACATTATAATTCATCCAAGCTTGCTTTTGCAGAGCATGAGTCAAGTTTTGGATTATCATATACACCTTGGTTACGAAACCTTGGCTTAACCGATGTCTTTCTTGCGTATATCGGTGGATACAAAAGAATCAGCGATCAAGAGACATTTGGTGGATCATTCAGATACTTTTCTTTGGGTGAGATCAACTTTACTGATATAAATGGAGGCCCGCTTGGCAGTGGTCAACCTCGAGAATTTGAGTTGACGGCAGCGTATGCAAGAAAACTTTCGCCTAATTTGTCAGCCGCCGTCGGTGCTAAATTTATATATTCTAATCTGGCTTCGGGTCAATCTATAGGTACGATTGATGTAACCTCTGGTAAGTCATTTGCGGCAGATATAAGTATGACCTATCACTCTAATCCAGATCTTAGAGGCATCGGAACTGACTTCGCATTTGGTGCTTCTATCACCAATTTGGGCAGTAAGATATCATATACAGAAAGTGTTGATCGAGAGTTTATCCCCGCTAATCTTAGATTAGGATCAGCATATAAAATGAATCTGGACGAATATAACACTGTTACGTTTGCATTAGATCTCAATAAGTTGTTAGTACCTACACCGATTCCATTTGATCATCCAGAGTTTGATGAAGATGGTGATGGTACTGCTGATTTTAGACAGAAGTCTACATTTGGAGGAGTATTCGGCTCATTTACTGATGCACCGGGAGGATTTAGTGAAGAACTGAAAGAGTTTGCTATTTCTATAGGAGCAGAATATTGGTACGATCAACAGTTTGCAGTGAGAGCTGGATTCTTCTACGAGAATGCCCTTAAAGGAGACAGACAATATCTTACATTAGGCCTAGGTCTCAAATACAATGTAATAGGCATCGATATCTCATACTTGGCACCGACTAACTCTCAGAGAAGTCCCTTAGACAACACTCTAAGATTTAGCTTTACATTTAACGGTATTGGAACCGATGCGCGGTAGTTTATGCGGATCATTTAAAGTTATACACCAAGGCAACAACCCAAAGATTTCGATTGATAATGATATCCTCTACATCATTAATGTCTGATTCTCTACGCCATATACCAGTCAAGCCATATGTATCATTGAACTGATACCTGAGTCCTGGTTCGATCCGAAATCTACGAAACACATTCACATCATTGAGTATAAACCATCTTTCATATGCTATCGTTGGTTTCAACTTCCATGAAGTCGTAGGAACTATCTGCACGATGTATCTCAAGTAATCTTGGTCGATATTAGGTCCAGTATCAAAAGCTTGATGATATCTCAGTCTATTGATAACAGATATATTAAGTGATGGAACCTTTGTCTTGTATGCCACGTCAAGCCATAAGAATTGTCGTGTATTGCCATTAGGTATAGCCCAAGTCCGACTAAGTACTTGTAAGTGCCAATTAGGACCGAGGTTACGTCTCAAGGAGATATCCAATGAGGAGTTTTGATATGAAGATATATTCTCATCATATCTGACGATAGGTTGTACTTGCAAGCTCCATTTAGGAGAAAACTTCTTTCTCAATTGAACACTGGCCCATAAGACATTATCTGTCTGACTGAAGGCCATCGGCATCAACCAAACAATTAACAATAAGCTAATAATCAGTCTTCTTATCATAATGCAAAAGTACTAAGTCCTTTTCTTTCTTCTTTAAACATATATTTAAATATATATCTGTTGACACAAATATCTGTGTAGTAAGCTGATATACTTGATGTAATATAATATGTCAAATTATCAAGGTATAAATCAATAAAAAAATGTGGTATGCAAAAATAACAGCGTCTTATTAGTGATTGTTTTCAATTGGTTTTTTGGGGTTTTATGCAGGTCGCCTTCGGGAGGCCTTTTTTTATGCCTAGTTTTTATATTTTTGCATTAGCAACTATTACAAATGCAATCATATGAATCCGACAATAGAAACTAATACAAAAATGTTCTCTGAAGCTAAAGACTTCATGCCTTTAAAAGGTACTGACTATATAGAGCTTTATGTAAGTAATGCCAAGCAGGCGGCGCATTATTATAAGACTGCATTTGGATTTCAATCATTAGCATATGCTGGATTAGAGACAGGAATTACTGATCGCGAATCATATGTTGTCTATCAAGACAAAATTAGGATTGTACTGACCTCTCCGTTGCGTAGTGGCAGCGATATCGGAAGACACATCGACAAACACGGTGATGGTGTAAAAGTGACAGCATTGTGGGTAGATGATGCCAGATTAGCTTATCAGTCTGCGATAGATAGAGGAGCCGAATCATATCTATTACCAGAAGAGATGAGCGATGATGAAGGCCACATCGTAAGATCTGGGATCAAGACATACGGAGAAGTTGTTCATATCTTCATAGAGAGAAAAAATTATAACGGCGTTTTTCTTCCAGGTTATAAATCGTGGGAAAGTCATTATGCCCCTAGTCCCGTCGGCTTAAAATATATCGATCATATGGTCGGCAATGTTGAGCTTGGAGAGATGAACAAGTACGTTGAGTTCTATCAGAAAGTCATGGGCTTCGCTCAGATTATGTCATTTGATGACAAGGACATATCTACAGAATATACCGCTCTTATGAGCAAAGTGGTCAGCAATGGCGATGGAAAAATAAAGTTTCCTATCAATGAACCAGCGCCAGGATTAAAGAAATCTCAAGTTGATGAGTACCTCGAGTTTTACGAAGGTGCTGGTGTACAACATGTAGCTGTTGCCACAGACAATATCATAGATACAGTCACTCAATTGAGAGATCGAGGAGTTGAGTTTTTGAACATACCTACTACCTACTATGACGTACTAGAATCTCGAGTTGGAAAGATCGATGAAGACATAGCGCCACTTAAAGAGTTGGGCATATTGGTTGATAGAGACGACGATGGTTATCTATTACAAATATTCACAAAGACAGTTAATCCAAGACCTACGATGTTCTTCGAGATCATACAACGAAAGGGTGCACGATCGTTTGGCAAAGGAAACTTCAAAGCTTTATTCGAAGCTATAGAACGAGAACAAGAGTTACGCGGTACATTGTGATCGGTACTAATAACAGATTAGATGTCTATAGAGCGTATATTCAAACCATACATTAGCAATTCAGGAGGATATAAGGGAGGTAAGAGTGTAGAAGAACTTAGCAATGGCGAAAAGATCTACAAGTTATCCTCCAATGAAAATGTCTTGGGATCTGCACTTGATAATGACCTCGCAGAACACCACGTTAACATATACCCCTCTCCCACTCCCCAGAAGCTGTATGACTCATTAGAGACATTTTACAACCAAGAGTTGACTTGCGATCACTTCGTGGCAGGCAATGGCGGTAGTGATATCTTACAGATGATTGTGATGGCTTTCTTAGATCCATCAACTAATTGTATCATCAGCAATCCATGCTTTGGACCATACAAGATGTTTAGTCAATGGATGGGTGCAGAAGTGATCGATGTACCACTTATCCAGCCTGATTTCTCCTTAGATATAGATGGTATCTTAAAAGCAATCAATAGTCAGACCAGAGTACTGTTCCTTACTTCTCCTAATAATCCTACAGGGACATATATAACCAAGTATCAATTAGATCAATTGATACCGCTTGTCCCAGACCATGTTGTAATTGTCTATGATGAAGTCTACTATCAGTACGCGGATCGGGCTGATTATACCATAGGACTACCTTATGTAAAAAGTGGAGCCAACATGATTGCAATCAACAGTTTTTCTAAAGCCTATGGCATGGCTGGTCTTAGGATGGGTTATGCATATACTTCTATAGTCATTGCAATCTATCTTAGAAAGGTACTTCGACCATTCTTGATCAATACCATCAGTCTTAGCGCTGCTATCGAAGCACTCGCTAATAAGACTTTTATCAATTATACTACAGAGACTATCCATGAGCAAAGAGATATACTTCAAAGAGGACTAGCCACCCTTGGTGTGAAATATTGGAAAAGTCAAGGAAACTTTGTGCTCATACAAACTGACTATGATGAAGTAGCACTAACCGACAAGATGCTAGAACATAACGTCATGGTGCGTCCTACTGGCAATTTTGGTGCTCCGGGATGTGTAAGGATAACACTCGGTGATCAAGAGGCAACAGATCAATGTCTCAGGGCTTTAGCAACTATTTTAGAGAAAACGCTGTAATAAGGTTAAGAGATTCTTCATTTGGGTTAAACCATTAGGATTTATACTTTATATTTCAGTAATGTTGATATATGCTCATGCTTAGACCAATAGATCACTTACTATTTTTCTTCCTCTTAATTTGTGCTTCAAGCTTGTCATCACAGAATTGGGTCATCACTGAAGTAGATAGAGCATCTAAGCCATCGCTGGCTATCGGGAACGATGATAAAATCCATATAACTTACGTAGATGAATCACTGCGATCTGCATACCTTGGCTATACGATCATCGATACGGATGGTGAGTTTGATATTAGAAGATATTTTGAAGGAAGTGATCTCTTCTTTGAAGGTCCACCTGCTATCGATATTGACGATAATGGGTTTGCCGGTATCGTCTTACATGATCATAGAAGCGAAAATGAACTTTATGTACTCCCGATAGATAGTATAGCTAGACAAGAAGAGGTCAGAAGTTCTAATCATGATGGATGGGACAATTCTGCAGTCTATGATAGCAATGGACGTATGCATACTGCAAGTACTGACTTCAATGCAGGAATTGAATACGCAGTACGACAAAATGATGGCATCTGGAATAAAGAAACAATTACAACTGAAGGCATCTTCTATAATGGATCAACTTCTATAGTCTTGGATAGAGCCGACAACCCACATATAGTGTATCACAATCCTAACAATGAAGCTTTAGAATATGCGCAAAGGGAGAATGGCGTATGGGTTGTTGAGACGATAACAGACAAAGGCATATTTGCTGATATGGCCATAGATGCCACAGACCATCTATATGTTTGCTATCTGTCGAAGATCGATGAAGAAGGTACAAACGCTAAGGTTATGGTCGCCAGGCAAGTAGGCCCTAACTGGGTAATGGAGACTGTAGATACACTTTTGAATCTAAATCCCGTAGCGCGACGAGTCACCGCGATCGCTCTTGACAATGAAGAGCGTGTACATATCACTTATGGAGATAGAAAAGTAGTAAAATACGCCCAGAATACTAATAGTACTTGGGATATCAATACCGTAGTTAGCGAGGAAGGCTCTCCAGGTATACTTGGCGCTCTTACAGATATGGCATTAGATAGCAATGAGGAACCACATATAGTGTTTTATGAGATCCCTAATCGAGTGAAGTATGCAAGGCTACTAACTAATGAAGAAGTTAGAGATGAAGACAGTGATGGCTTTGATAATAGAGTTGATTGTGATGATACAGACGCAAGAATTAACCCAGGTGCAGAAGAGATTCCAAACAACAATGTGGATGAAGATTGTGATGGCATCGCTCAGATGATAGATGAGGATAATGATGGTTACAATGTCAATTTTGATTGCGATGACAACAATCCATTTGTCAACCCTAGCCAAGACGAAATACCAGGTAATAATATAGATGAAAACTGTGATGGAATCATTGAAAATAATACTGCTGCAACTATATCTGGTCAGGTGGTTGATAGAAACAATGCAGGAGTATCTGATGTAGTATTCAGACTTACGTCAAATGGCAACGTCGTAGCAACTACAGACGAAAATGGAAATTGGTCTATTGACAATCTCAATACACC
>CAZRXJ010000084.1:0-7404 GCA_964604025.1 uncultured Saprospiraceae bacterium
ACAAGAAAAGAACCCTGAGGCATTTGTATATTCTTGCATCATACAGCAAGTGGTGGCTCGTAAGTAGATGGCTATGTTTGATGCTCATATTAGAGAGACACTTAACAAGAGCTATCTTAGCGTCATGCGGTTAGTGATGTTACTTTTTATAATTTCAGTCATCGTGTCTTGTTCTCATGAAGACACAGAACCAGATCTTCCCAATAGTGATGTCTGCCTCCTAAAAGAACAAACTGGATCATCTAATCTGTCCTCCATGTTCGATGCAATTAACCCTAATCGAGATAGTCTGAATCAGACGGGTCTATATGTATTTGAAGAGGGAGAAGAAGCTATAATCACAAGGGCTTGGCTCAGTCAACAAGCTGAACGGACGATTGACATCCAGTACTTTATATTCTCAGAAGACAACATCGGTGTGATCGCATGTGACTATATGTTACAAGCTGCTTGTCGCGGTGTCAAGATCAGATTGATTATAGATGATCTTATGGTTGATGTACATCCAGAGTATGTCTTGGCTCTTGCCGAACACGAAAACATTGAAATTAAAATATACAATCCCAATCTTAATATTGGGAAGAACCTTGCTGGCAAAGTTAAAAATCTAATTACAGACTTTAGAGGTATCAACCAGCGCATGCATCATAAGACATTTATAGTAGATGATGAGGTAGTGATCACAGGAGGTCGCAATATCGCTGACGAATACTTCGACTACGATCATGAATATAACTTCCGAGATCGTGACGTCCTATTGATAGGCGATATCAGTGATGATGTTAAGCAAGCATTTGAGCAATATTGGAATAGTGAACTGACAGTGTCTATCGAGAATCTAATAGAATATCCCAAAGCAGATTATAATTATAATGCCGTACACCAGTGGGTACATCGCTACGCTTCTGATACTTCTAATTACTGGCCTCAGATACGTGAGACTGTCCCTTATGTATTTGATCATATCAATAACTCCGGCAAATTATATTGGGTCGATAGTGTTGCTTTTGTATCTGATATACCTGGAAAAAATGATGGCTCTTCTGGATTAAAAGGAGGAAGTATCACCACATCAGAATTAATCAGATTAGTCAATGAATCTAAAAAATCAATCTATATACAGACACCTTATCTGATCACGACAGATCTAGGGCTCAACCTTTTTAGAAATGCTGTTAGTAGAGGCATAGCAGTACACATACTTACTAATAGCCTATCCTCTACTGACAACTTGGAAGCTTTTAGTGGATATAAAAGAAATCGCAAAGAGTTGCTAAAAGCTGGTGTTCAGATATACGAATACAAACCTGATGCTGCCATCCGCAAGAATCTAATGAAGAGCGAGCTTCAAAGACGTCTTGACTTTGTTCCCATCTTTGGGCTGCATGCCAAATCCATGGTAGTAGATGATTCTATAGCAGTGATCGGTACATTTAATCTTGATCCCCGCAGCGCCAATCTAAATACTGAGTGCTTTGCAGTCATTCATTCTAAAGAAATAGCACGAGACATGGCGAATATTATGAAAGAAGAATTAGAAAGTCAAAATTCGTGGCATACCACCTTAGATTATAATCCTGATAGTGAAGCAGGACTTGGCAAAAGATTAAAAGTTGCTTTTAGAAGAGTGGTTCCTAAATCAATCTTATAACTTTAGTAATAAGCATGAGCAATATTTGTTGTTTGGAGCGTCTCCGCTTCAAACTTCATTATGCATCAAACGAGTGTGTTTTTTTTTAGAGAGCGTCTCAAGCGATGACGCTCGAGAAAACACTGTAGTTGTTTGGAGCGTCTCCACTTCAAATATGTTACAAAAGAGTGGGCCCTGACGTACACAAGACCCACTATAGAATTGTATCAACTGATTCAGCGATACTACTCTATCAAACTATCGTTTATACATTGACACACCATTGGTATATAGTCATCGACTTCGTATACCAAAGGCACATAAAATCAGGTTGCGTTCTGCTGATTGTGCGAAGCGTTGTGCTGAGCTCATCGGCGGACCGAAGACAGCTACCACTATGGTTCAAACTCAAAAGCACCTACATCAGGAGTAGCACCCACAGGTCGCTGAACACCATCATGGTCTGTGGGAACAAAATCTGGCAAAGGGACTCTATCAATAGCGGGAGAGCCCGATTGTAATCTAAGATCTCCCGTTGTGCCTAACAGAGTTGGTTCTAAAACAAATAGAGGATCAACATTGAGATTAAAAAGTCCTGGATACGCTCCCGAAGGCAACTCCACGATACAATTAGTTACAAAGAAAGCCGCTGATGCAAGAATCACATCAGAAGTACCTGGATCTCCATTGGCCCAAAAAATAGAACTTTTGATAGTAGATCCTATGCCGCTACTAAATATTCTAATTGCGTTACCATTAGAAGAATTAGGAATGGTGGGATGCAGTGACCTGTTGCCTGAGAAACTACAATGATTAATATTAGAAGTTCCTGCAAGCAAGATAGCCCCGCCTGCTGTGGTTGCTTCATTACCAATAAAAACAGAATTAAGTATATCTCCTGAAGTGTTGGATGCAGTATAAACGCCTCCTCCTTGAATGGCGAAGTTTCCTATGAATGTACAATTTCTAATGGTCGGATTAGAAGATACAATTAGCATCCCACCTCCGAATCCATTGCTGTCTGCGCCATCTGCATAGCCTCCGCTAACTGTAACTCCATTTAGAATGGCTGTTGCATTCAAGGCATTGTTCTTATTAGCAATAACATGATAGCTGTTGTCTTCTCTATCTCCGGCGGCTCCAATATTTCCAGATAGGATGGTTGCATTAGCCATTAAGTCACGATCATTTAAATTAAAATCAATAGACTCAGTACCTGCAAATCCTCCCGCGATCATCACATTGTTTTTCATAACAAATGATGCTGCCCTGTCTCCTTCCGTCACAGTGCTTCCTTGATCCGGATAGTAAGTGCCTTTAGCCATCCAGATCTCTTGCCCGGCGATAATACCATCCAATGCATCTTGAAGATTTGTAAATGCATTGTCCCAATTCGTACCGTCGTTTGTTCCATTTGCGGAAGCGTCAACATAAACTTTATTGGAGAATGGTAGATCCTCGCATCCTTCATTATCGACATTAAGAATGCCAGTCGGAGGTATCTCATTGTCAGTTCCAAAATCGATCACCGGCGCACTTAAGTGTACTGTCTTAGCTGGGATAAACTTCGCATCAGGCATAATTATAATCTGGTCCTTGGCAGCATATGTGCCATCGAGAATACCCATAGAAGAAGTCAGTTGTAGAATATCTTCGCATCCTTTACAAAGCTTCACTTTGTTAGCACCAGATGTCCAGTTAGAATTACAATCATTAGCTAAACTAAAATTCATAAGTGTACCATTGTTAGCCAATGGTCCATTATCTACGGCAGTTGTTTGTGTAGAAGACGTGCAAGCCCGCGCATCATTAAATGTGTAATATGCGACAAGCCCAATATCGTTAGGGTCGACAGCACTGGCCATCGTTTCAAGTATTTCTTCTTGTGTCAATCCTCGATTCCATATGATAACATCATCAATAGATCCATCGAAAAACCTCGAGGGAGCTCCTTGGTAATTAGCTCCGATTAAAACAGGATCATCACTGGTCAATATACTTCCGGTGTTGTTCTGAGTGACGTCTAATACTCCATCAATATATAAAGCCATCACGGATCCATCGTACACACCCGCGATATGATGCCAATCCTTATCATCCACTTCAATTGATCCATCAATTTGGCCAACGCCAGTTAAGGCAAATGAAATGGTGCTATTAATATAATTTCTCGCAATTCTCCATGTATTATCTCCCTTTGTGACTATAGCTTGATTAGGAATATCAAATGCAGTCACCTTTATCCATGCCTCTACAGTTATAGCATCTGTGATATCAAAATCACTTTCATTTGGTAAGAGGACGTAGTCATCCACACCATCAAAGTTGAGGGCTATATCTGCCACCTCCGGACATATATCAGCACCATTTAGAATATTATCACAATCATCATCTTCTATAAACTCATCGACAGCTGAAGCAACATCACAATCACAATCATCGGGAACGCCTCCAAGATCTGTATCGTAAAAATCATTTCCGCCAGGGCACCTATCAAAAGTATCAGAGATACCATCTCCATCAGAGTCGGTATCGTTAATAACAAAATCCCAAGTGATAGTATCGCCATTGACATTACCAAGTTCATCTCGAAGGTTAGAAACATCGATCTGATATGTAGCTCCCATATTGTTACTGATGTCACTCAATGGGAGAATTGTAATCTTGTTATCGTCGCATATAAACTGTATAGGGATTGTAGTATTATCAGGCTGTGATGTCATCAATATATTGGCACTGGTCAGTGCACCACAATCTACGGTCTGGTCTAATATCACTGATATCTCATCTCCTGCTACAAAGTTGTCATCACTTGGATCTGGTCTACCTACTGCGATTGGGGCAGAGCGGTCAATTACGCCAAATTTACGAGGTGAATAATTGAAAGTAGTCCCATTGCACTTAAGTCGCCATCTTATTTTGTGAGCACCATCGGGCAAGTGACTCACATCCCAATTAACAGGAGTACCATTGGGACTTGTAGATATCGCAGCGCCTGTAAGAATGACATCTGATAGCGACCATGATTCATCATCAGCATCACCATATTCTAATGCAATCTCATCTATGGTCGTTGCCAAATCATAATTATCAACGACAACATTGAGCATGTTAGAATTGGCCTGAGTCACCAACCAGTTATCAGATGGAACAGGCATCTCCAAGCCACTACAAGGGCTTACATAATAAGCTGATAAGTAGACAGATTTTTCAAAACCATCTTCATCACATTCTGGAGTAACGATGAATTGCCTTCCTTCCAATGTAAAAGTTGGAGATCCAACAGATCTAATAATCTCTACTCCGACTGTAGCTTTTTTCCCATTATCAATTGTAATAGTTCTTGGAAAGTCTCCTGTTGTAGATCTAATTGTAATTCCTGAAGGAATATTCTCAGTACTTACATCTATTGTAAAGTTTCTTGATAAGTCCGAAATACTTTGACCTATATTTCCAATTTCTAAATCAAAAAATGCCGTGGACTGACCTTGCGGTACATTCCTGATAGGAGAACCTATGACACTAAACTCCATGTCATCTCGTCTTACGGTTGTACCTTCATGAGGACAGCTGGTCTCACCTATAACATTGCCAAAAACTGGAGAACCATAAACAGGATCAATCCCAACATCAAAAGATATAAAATCACCCTCATCATCATCATTATAAACATAGCCAATAGTATTCTCTGTGCTCACCGTAGTTCGTTCAGAAGTTCCTACACTGGTTCTAAAATTAAAATTAACTCCGCCTTCAGCTCCTGATACATCATCGAACTCAAACCCCAACGATACAGCTACACCACGATCTATCTCTGTTCTAAAATTAATCGTCCTTGATTGACTTCGTGTAGTTGTAAGTGTTCTGGTGGCATCCTCTATATTGGCATCAAAACTATAATTTTCAACTTGCAGACTATCTATTGTTCCAGATAGTGCCACTTCCTTTAATTCACGATTGAGTTCGAGTGCCTGTTGCCATACATCAAGTGCATTTCTTTCTCGGTCAATTACATTTTCAGGTTGACCAGTTGCAATTGCAATCGCTAATGTGCGTTCTATTTGCGGAATGATAACATCAAGCACATGACCTTCTGTATATATGTAGTTAGTTGCAAACCCGTCGGGAGACATCCATAAAGAAGTATCCTGCTGCAACGTACAAGTCAACAAATCAAATTCTAAAATATCCGCTAAGGAGTACGCAAAATTGATACCTGCACCAACATAAGCATCGCCTTTAGATCCTATCACTCTTTGCGAGTCGGACGTTCTAAAAGAACTTGTATTTGTTATAGTTACAACATTCTCTTCGCTATTAGAGGTAGTTGCCCTGACATCATAACTCCCTTGAACAGAGCCCCATAGTTTTAACTTAAATATTTTTGCTCCAGCTTTTGCCTTTAACCAAGCCTTAGTCTGCGTCTCAGTCGAGTAATCAAAAGATTGTACATAGGAGAAAGAATTACTTTCTTCAAAGAAACTATAACTCTGATCACCAGGAGGATCACGAAGGATCATTATTGGAAGATCAACAGGAGCCGTTATAAATGTTTCGCCTCTTGTACGTCCACCCGTTACAATGGCTTCTACAGTCATCATCTCAGTTCGATTGCCCACTGTTACAGTTATGTTCAGATCCTTTACATGATCCCCTGTCAACATTGGATCTCCAGCCTGAAATATGTAACGCGCTCTTCCATCAGAAAAAGCGAATGACGTATCCACCTGGTTCATATTGCTCACACCACTTATAAAATTGTTGATAGTAACAATCCCTGTGTCAGCTCTACATATATTCAGTGTCTCCCAGATATTAATATCGAGTATGTATTCTCTTCCTTGTTCTAATATGGGGAAAGGTAAAGCAGAACAAGAGGTCGGTGGAAGCCCAGCAACTTGAATCGTTATTGGTCTACGATAAATGACATCATAAGTTGTAGTACTGTCAACCGTAACAATACTGTCTGCACTGATAGCTGCTAATACATCTGCTTTGACAAGGTCAGTCCCCGGTATAAGCGTGATATCAGTAACTTTTATCGTTACATCGCGTCGAGGCACTATCATCTCATAGAATCCCGAACCATTGGTTGATACCGCATCTACAGAGCAATTACCGATACGGGCACTTACATCAGCTATGCCGATGAATTCTTCACAACCTGCACCAATAAACCCACTCAGTGTATCTTTCAGCGTATGTGAAAAATCGACACCAGGTGTGGATAAAGAAGAAAACGTCTGATTGCTAATTAGAATTTCTCCTTTATAAGTAGATCGAACATCATAGTTGCCAGCCCCAGGAAGTTGCAATGTGTAACTACCATCATCCATAGTGGTCACATCTAGGAGATTTTGATTAGTCAATACAGAGACTTCAACTCCTCCTAACCCACATCCTTTAAAGTCAGTGACTATACCTGATATCGCAACAGCAGAATTATCAGTGAAATCTACTGCGAACTGTTGGGTCATACTACTAGACAATTGAACAGTCCTACTGGCTGGGGTGATGTCGCGTCCCGCTCTAGAAGCTACCACTGTATAAGAAGCATTTGTCGGATGATTATCCTGGCCTACGAATAAGTCTGCTATCCTATAGCTCCCATCAGCATCTGCTGTTATATCTGTTACAACTGTAGGAGCTACCGGAAATGGAGTGCATCCAAGATCGTTTGGATTATTCAATGTCGCCGTCACAGTCACACCCCCAACTCCGCCACCAGAAAGAGAAGCCACCTTTCCTTCTATAGTACCTTGGTATCTGGGGAT
>CAZRXJ010000085.1:0-7391 GCA_964604025.1 uncultured Saprospiraceae bacterium
TATGGTACATATTGGGGAGGAAAAAATACCTATTGGGGCGAGTTATCGAGAGGAGGTTTTGAAGGTACTTTTTTAGCAATCAATTTTTCTTCAATCTACTAGCTAAAAGGAAGCTTATCCAAACTAACATTCCCCCCAGTAATAATCAAGCCCACCTTCTTTCCTTTGAACTTATGAGGCGTAGTCATCACTGCTGCCAGAGATGTAGCACTGGATGGTTCGATGACGATCTTCATTCTCTCCCAGACTAGCCTCATTGCTTCTACGATCTTCTCTTCAGATACCAGCACTATCTCATCAATCATAGATTTTATAATTGGAAAATTTTTATCACCTAATTGAGTGCGTAGACCATCTGCTATCGTATCAGGTTGTATAGATGGTTGGATCTCTCCCATCTGCAAGGATCGATATGCATCATCAGCATTAGCAGGTTCTGCGCCTACTACTGAGGTCGAAGGTGAGTGATAATGACATGCCAAGCATGCACCCGCTCCTACGCCTCCTCCCCCTATCGGAGATATGATATAGTCCAGAGATGAGACCTGATCTAACAATTCTAATGTCATCGTCCCTTGTCCTAGGATCACTTGGGTATCATTGGATGGATGTACAGCCGTTGCTCCAGTATCGGTTACGACTTTTGCTAGTGTAGATTCGCGGTCTGCCAATGTCGGGGGACAAAGGATCACTTCTCCTCCATATTGTCTAACCGCTGCTATCTTGACTTTGGGAGCATTCTCGGGCATTACGATGTATGCTTTGATATTCAGACTACGTGCGGCAAGTGATAGCGCTTGCGCAAAGTTGCCAGAAGAATGTGTTGCTACCCCTTTGGTTTTTTGATCTTCTGACAATTGTAATACTGCATTAGTGGCACCTCTGATTTTATATGCTCCTCCTTTTTGAAAATTATCACATTTTAAATATAACTGACAACCGCAGATCTCATTGATCATAGTTGAGGTCATCACAGGAGTACGATGGATGAGTGGTCTGACTCTTTCCATTGCATCATCAAGAGCGACTTTGGGAGGTATCATATTTTACGAAAGTATGGTCATCTTAAATGTAATAGAAATATATGAGCCGTCGATATCATTAGAATTATCGTCCTAAGCGCAGTCGAGCCAGCTGCTTACGAGCATCTTGATAGCCAAGTTCTAGATTAGATATAATACGCTTTGTCTGAAAGGCAAGAGGACTACCTAAAAGTCTGGATGGACGCACGTAATACATATCCACATCACCTTTGACTTCAATGTTGGGCCATACATGTCTTGCCATCGTTACATCTACAACGATCACTTTAGATACCTTCTTGTTATGCTTAAAGAATCCCAATGGCCGATTATCCACCAAGCCACCATCGAGATAAAGTCGATCCTCGATTTTATGCGGTTGAAATACAGGAAAAGTCGCACTCGCAATCACATATTCTACCAACTGTCCATCAGGAATATCTTCTTTAGTCAGATAAAGTGCTTTGCGTTTTTGTAAGTCAAACGCCACCAACCCATAATCTATTGGAGATTTGCGGATGACATCTTCTTCTATCGAGGCTCTTATGGTCTTCTTGAGTGGATCGACATTGACTCCTCGATTGCGAAATGCACCTCTGAGCCACTCAAAGTATAATTTTCGATTAGAGACCCTTGGTCTTTCTTGTGGCATGTCTGCAAATACTTTAGAGTAGTCGAGGCTTTGCCATATATCCAGTGCTATTTGTATATCTCCTTGGATAAATGCCGCTCCATTGATTGCTCCGACAGAGGTGCCATAGACTGCAGTTATCTTATCTGCTATGTTCATCTCAACTAGAGCCTTCCATACACCTATCTGATAACTTCCCCTTGATCCGCCTCCAGAAAAAACAAGTCCAATATTTTCGGAATCATCCATACTGCAAATAAACGATGAGTTAGTAGAATTCGTACATAATGATAAGTGCAATGGTTATATTGGAGATTGTCTAATGATAACAACAATGGGAATATCATCCATCAAGGATTGGGCTGAAGAAGATCGTCCTAGAGAAAAAATGCTCCTTAAAGGAAAATCATCTCTAAGTGATGCAGAACTTGTCGCTATATTGATTGGATCTGGATCAAGAGAAGAATCGGCAGTGTCACTGGCAAAGAGAATACTGAGTGATTCTGAGACCTTGGATGATCTAGGTAGGAAACCACTCGACTTCCTAATGTCCTATAAAGGTATCGGATCGGCTAAAGCCATCACAATTGCGGCCGCTCTCGAACTGGGTAGAAGAAGACAGCTAACAAGAGGAGATCAAAAATTAAAAATCACGAGTAGCAAGGATGCATATGACCTTCTTGGCCCATTGTTGTCTGATCTAAAGCAAGAAGAGTTTTGGATCGCATGTCTCAATAATGCCAATCAAGTGATCAACAAAGAAAAGATCAGCATAGGCGGTATCAGTAGTACAGTGGTGGATGCGAAGATCGTATTTGCGCAAGCGTTAAGAAATGGTGCTTCATCGATCATATTGTATCACAATCATCCATCTGGCCAACTAAAACCAAGTCAAGCAGATCAAAGATTGACAGAAAAACTTGTAAGTGCTGGACAGGTTCTGGATATAAAGGTCCAAGATCACCTGATCATCGGTCATACAGGCTACTTTAGCTTCCTTGATGAAGGTCTGATGTGATATCCAATGCCAGTTGTTAATGGTATCTTGCGTTACAATGATCCATACTTAATCCAGAACTATGTATAAGACATGCACACTTATTATAATCGTACTTATATCATTGGGCCTACCCTCTTGCAAACAAGAGATTGCTAAGGTTGACCATCTTGCTCATATATCAGATCCTGATGTAAAAAGAGTGCTCGCTTCAACTTGTGAAGCATCAGGTGGATTAGAAAATTATATGTCGATAGATAGCATCATCTATGAAAAGAGAAGCGTTCTTTATAATGCTGATGATTCTGTAGAAAGTGATGTACGACAACATCATGCTTATAAAATACATCCAGAATTGTCAGGTGTGATAACATGGACAGATACCTTAGGAGATCATAGTATCGTTTATAATAGCTCGGACCCTTACAAAACTCTCAATGGAGAAAGACTTCCTAACTCTACTAAGTCAGCAAGAGAAAGTTTTATGAGTAGTTATTATGTCTTGTTTTTGCCTTTTAAGTTGATCGATCCAGGAGTGGATCTGACTTATGGCGGAACAACAATCATAGATGATATAACAACAGAAGTTATCGTAGCGAGATATGCTCCAACGGTCCATAAAAATCATAGTACTTCGGACGAATGGAGCTTTTATATCAATAAAGCTGATGGAAGTGTTGTTTCTAATCTCGTATATCATCCGCCGACTTATGCTTATATAGAGAATACCAAATACACTGACGAATATCCACTGCGGATGAACACCTATCGTCAGACTTGGAGAACAGATGCCAATAGAAACAAAGAATATCTAAGAGGGGAATTCTGGTATTCTAATTACAAATTCACGAAATAGCGCGAATTTTAATATGTACGTCCCTTCCATACATAAACCGAACGATCCTCATGACGCCTATGACTATATCAGATCCAATGGATTTGCAACTTTAGTCAGTGAGTATAACGGAAAGCAGATCGCGACGCACATACCCATGTACCTAGATCGTGATGAAGATGGAGGCCATTTCTTATTGAGTCATATCGCTGTCGCAAATGAACAAAAAGCATGCTTCGATGGGCGCAAAGAACTACTTGCCATATTCATGGAGCAACATGCTTATGTATCTTCATCTTGGTATGATCATGTCAATGTACCGACATGGAATTATGTAGCTGTACATGCCTATGGTACAGCTAATATTATAACAGGTAAAGAGCTGTACACGGCCATTCAAAAATTAGTAAATCAATATGAAGACGGGAGATCAGAAAGATTTCAGATGAGCGATATGTCTGAAGAGATGATACAAGCCCATTTTAAAGGCTTGGTAGGATTCTCTATGAAAATAGAAAGAATAGAGTCTTCATATAAACTAAGTCAAAATAGAAAAGATCATGACTACCATAATGTCATCAGTCAATTAGAAAATACTGGAGATGCAGGAAGCAAAGCAATTGCTAATCAGATGAAGAAACTGAGATCTTGAAGATTATAAAAACACTAATCATACTTCTGTTGATTGTGAATGTTCAAGCAACAATCATCGCACAAGAAAAACAGATAGACGGCTTGTCTGGTCTTGACATTTCAATTCTCACTTGCGGCCCAGGATCAGATATATATAGTTTGTTTGGACATACAGCTGTTAGAATCAATGATAAAGTTAGAAATCGAGATGTTGTCTATAATTGGGGAATGTTCAATTATGGCGAGCCGACGTTTAAAGGCAGAATGAAATTCACGACTAACTTTCTAAAAGGCAAACTGCCTTATGCTTTGGGTGCATACCCATTTGAAAGGTTTAAAAAAGAATATCAAGAATATGGACGCTCAGTTGACGAACAAGTACTTCAGCTCACCAGCAAAGAAAAAAAGGAATTCCTTGATAAGCTCTTGATCAACATGCAGCGCGAAAACAGAGTTTATGCTTATGATTTTTATTTTGACAATTGTGTGACTCGACCTCGTGATATTATAGAATTATCTACGGATCAATTCTCATTTCCTACGCTCAATGATGAAACCACAACCTTCAGAGGATTGTTACATGAACATCTTGGTCATCATCCTTGGACTCACTTTGGTATGGATATCGTCTTGGGTACTCAATCCGAAGCAATTGCCACAGCTAAAGAACAAATGTTTCTACCAGGATATTATAAAGACTATTTAGATAAGAGTACTACTGCTTCTGGTGATATTGTCACAAAAAGGCAGAACATCATAGCACAGACAAGTATAGCAACATCATCATGGTGGACACCATTGAAAGTTTTCTCTATTCTATTATTAATTGAACTCATTGGCTTCTTTTTGTTTTATATATCTGGAGATCGAGGATTTTTGTATTGGTATGATGGACTTTGGTTTATAGGGCTGTCGATTTGCGCAGTCACCTTTATATTTCTGTGGCTGGGTACGGCACATACGGTTTGCTATAACAATTGGAATCTTCTTTGGGCTGGGCCTTGGGTACTTCTTTATTTTTTTAAAAATAGAACAACATTTAAAATTGGGCTTTACATGACTATGACAACATCCTTATTGTTATTGCTTGGATGGACTATTATACCACAACAATATAATATGGCAATTATACCCATTACACTCATCAGCATTGCAAAGTCTCTAAGACTACTTGGTTGTGCTAATTGGATAGATAAAGTGACAAGGCCTGCAAGTGCAGTAGCACTTATGTTATGTCTGACATATCATCTATCTGCACAAAAGATAGATGGCATCACAATGGTAGCTCCACCGCAGCAATTTCAAAGTGATCCGATGGAAGCTATACATCAGGTCAATGCGAACTGGGTAGCATTTGTACCATTTGGTTTTAGCGATCAGAAAAAACCAGAAGTAAGATTTGGATATGCCAACCAATGGTGGGGTGAAAGCAAAGAAGGTATAGAGACCTCTATTAAGCTGGCAAAAGCAAAAGGGCTCAAGGTTATGCTCAAACCGCAAGTGTGGATATATGGTGGATGGGTTGGTGATGTAGATTTTAAATCTGATCAAGATTGGAAGATCTGGGAAGAAAGCTATCGCAAGTACATCATGTCATTTGTCGAAATCGCTATAGAATACGATGTCGATCTCTTCTGCATCGGCACAGAGTATCGTAAAGCGGTAAAGAAGAGAGAAGAATTCTGGCGAACGTTGATAAAAGATATTAGAAAAGATTACAAAGGAAAATTAACTTATTCTTCTAATTGGGATGCATATGAAAAGGTACCGCTGTGGGATGCTCTTGATTATATAGGTATAAGCGCTTACTTCCCATTATCTGACCTTGAGACGCCACCAACATTAATGTTGTCATACAGGTGGAACAAGCATATCAAAAATCTTAAAAAATTCAGTGACAAATTTGACAAACAAATACTATTCACTGAATATGGTTATCTATCTGTTGATGGTGCTGCCGGCAAGACTTGGGAATTAGAAAAAAGGGTAAAATCGTTAGACATCAATGAACGAGCTCAAGCCAACGGTTATGAGGCACTTTTTAAATCATTTTGGAAAGAAGATTTTTGGGCAGGTGGTTTTTTATGGAAATGGTTTCCAGAAGGCAATGGCCATGAGGGTTATCCAGAAAGAGATTATACTCCACAGAACAAAGAAGCAGAGCGCATCTTATCTGAGTGGTATGGAAAATCAGAATAGAAATGAAGACTTTTTATAAGACTTCTGAATTAGAAGAATACATAAGACAATTAAAATCTGAAGGTAAGACCATTGGCTTTACACCAACGATGGGCGCACTACACAATGGTCATTACACTTTAGTCAAAAGAACCTGCTCAGAAAATGACATAGGAGTCTGTAGTATCTTTGTGAATCCTACCCAATTCAATGTTGCCGCAGATCTTGAAAAATATCCAAGGACATTAGAACAAGATGCCGCAGGATTAGCATCAGCAGGTTGTCATATACTTTTTGCGCCAACGAGTGAAGAGATATATCCAGACGGATCTGATTATACAGTGGAAGTGAATCTCCATGGATTGGACAAAGAGATGGAAGGAGCTCATCGGCCAGGACATTTTGAAGGAGTAGTTCAAGTGGTTAAGCGACTCATTGAAGTTACCAGTTGTGACAGGTTGTATATGGGTCAAAAGGATTTTCAGCAGTTTACAATTATCAGTCAGATGATTAAAGATCTAGGTATGTCTACCGAACTTGTAGTATGCCCTATCGTACGTGATGACGACGGTCTGGCTAAAAGTTCTAGAAATGTTAGACTACTGCCAGAGCATAGAAAAAAAGCTTCCATCATCCATCGAGTTCTTACGCAAGCAGGAGATTGGATCAATGAAGGTCGAAGTCCTATTGAAGTAACTTATAAGGCAATGGAATATCTCGAGTTGCCTGGTTTTAAACCAGAATACTTTGATATAATAGACGGTTCCACTCTGAAGAAGATAACTAGTACTGAAAACGTCGAACTTGTAGTTGCATGTACGGCGGTTTGGGCTGGAGATGTAAGATTGATCGACAACATGATTCTTAAGGGATCTGTGTAGTTGCAAAGAAATATTTATAATTAAAACTAAGTGCGCGAATCAAATCTAAAGACCTTCTTACAAGTTCTTGTATTTACAATTATAGGAGCGGCTATATTATACTTTATGTGGCAATCGCAAGGAAGTGCATATACCGAAGACTGTGCGCTTAGAGATATCCCT
Source organism: uncultured Saprospiraceae bacterium (assembly GCA_964604025.1). Lineage (GTDB taxonomy): Bacteria > Bacteroidota > Bacteroidia > Chitinophagales > Saprospiraceae > JAJRXG01. The sequence continues at coordinate 7,340 of CAZRXJ010000085.1, forward strand.
GCGGATGATTGTTCTTTATTAGACAAACTGGTTAGCGACTATGCCAATGCAA